>BQJX01000026.1 GCA_021604925.1 Gemmatimonadota bacterium | reverse complement strand
GACCGGCCGTCCAAGGAGTACCTGAGGCTGGACACCGCGGAGCGCTCGGTGGATGAGAGTGTTGCGGCAGTGTTCGAGATGCTGAAGAGTCGCGGCCTGATCGGCTGATCGAGTCCGGGGCGTTGACGTCCCGGCGGCGTCCGGGAGTCCTGCCGACTAGCGCGCTTCGATCTCCCGGAACCAGTTCAGGACCACGGTGGCGCTGGCCTCACGGACCTCGGAAGCGGGTTTGGTGCCCACCCACCTCCCGCCCGGCGCCAGTTTGCCGCGGTGGAAGCCCGGCTCCAGGGCGAACAATTCCCGGGGAATGCCCGTCCGGACCGTGGTCCCCGCGTCCCCCGTTTGCACCGACGCCTCCAGCATCTTCCCGTCCGAGTAGAACCGGATTCCCGAACCATCCGGCGTCCACATTGGATTGCCCCCGCCATCGATGGAGACCCGGTGGTTCGGGCCGGGGACGGGGAACGAGTCGACGTAGACATTGCGCTGTTCTCCCTCCCACGACTGGTAGGCAACCCAGTGACCGTCGGGAGAAATGGTCCCCTCGTCTTCCTGCCAGGTCTCCGCCAGGTAGGGGTGGGGTTCTCCGGAACCGTCCGCGGACGCGATCCAGAGATCCATGTTGGTTCCCTCCCCGAGCGCGCCGTAGAGCACCCACTTGCCATCGGGAGACCAGCCCATCAGGTTCTTGAACGGGGCCGGCCCGGTCACTACCGGCTCCGGCGGACCGCTGCCGGGAAACGGCTTCCGATAGATGTTCCAGGGTCCGTCGGCGTCGGTGGAGTATCCAATCCAGGCCCCGTCCGGAGACCATTCGACGGAGTGGTGGTTCCCCGGCCCCTTGGTGAAGCGCGTCACGATCATGCGCTCCAGTTCCAGAACCCAGATGTCGGACTCCTCGGGGGAGACGAACTTGACCATCGCGATATGGCGACCGTCCGGCGAGAGAGTGAGGCCGTGGTAGGTCTCCGGCTCCACCGCGAGGGTTTCCAGTTCTCCTCCGGTGTTCTCGTCCAACCAGACGAGCCGCCGGTTTGTGTCCCCGGGCGTCAGGTAAGCCAGGTGTCCGTTCCGGGAGGCCGAGGCGGTGGGAGCCCCAGCGGCGTCGTCCTGCGGGGGAGCCGCTCCCAGGTCCAGCAGGTCTCCCGATACGGTCAGCGCTTTGGGGTCGAACGCCTGGGCCACGAGACGCCGGCCCCGCTGGAAAACCAGATATCCCGGATGCGTGTAGACGGGTGACGTCAGCGAATTCGTGACGAAGACCGGAGCGCGGCCGTCCACGTGTCCGGCGTAGACCGTGAGGACCCGGTGTTTTCCTGGAAGGGCCACGAAAAGGAAGGTCTCCCCGTCCGGGAGGAAGTGGGGAAACCGGTGGGCGGTCTCGCTCTTGCTTTCGTCCAGGGTGGTGACGGCCTCGGGAGTGCCCCCGTTGATGGGCACCTTGAAGATGGGACCCTGCCCCCTGGCGAACACGATGTACTCGGATCCCCAGGAGGCGCCGCGGGAGGCGACGGCGTCGCAAATGACCCGCGGATCTCCACCGCGGATCGGCATCGTCCGCAGCTTGCCATCGGTGATGAAGCCGATCGATTCTCCGTCCGGGGACCAGAAACTGCCGTCCAACCGCTCCGGCCCAAGCGGGCGGGATTCCAGGGAGTCCAGCTCCCGGATCCAAAGCCGGCCGTTGCCGTCGGGATCACGGCCGCGCCACAGAAGAGCGGTGCCGTCGGGAGAGAGAATGATTTGGTGGGCGATGCGCCACATCGCGGCTCCGGGCGGCGGGGTCACGTGGAACCGCACCCGGTCGGGTGCCGGTGCCGCGCTCCGAAGGCCGGGAAGGAAGAAGCTCGCCGCGGCCACCAGCCCGGCCAGCGCCGCCACGCCCCAGGGCAGGGCGACGGAACGCCGCGAGGGCCGAGCAGCGACCCGATCCTCTTCCGGTTCCCGAGCCACGCGCGCGGACGAGACCCGGGTGTCCTCGATCTCTTCCAGCGCGACCCGCACGTCGCCCATGTCGCGCTGCCGCTTGCGGGGATCCTTTTCCAGACATCGCTGAACGATGCGGCGGACCCGGTCGGGTGTGGAGCCGGGAAGCGCCGACCAGTCGGGCTCACGCTCCAGGATGCGGGCGATGATGTCGGAGACGGTCTCGCCGCCGAACGGCCGACGACTCGTGAGCATTTCGTAGAACACACATCCGAAGGAGAAGATGTCCGTCCGCCGGTCCAACGGCTTGCCCCGCGCCTGCTCGGGGCTCATGTAGGCCGCCGTACCGAGGATGACATTCGCTCCGGTGAGCGCCCCGGTGATGGGCGACTGCAGCGTGGGCGCGATCGTGGGGGACTGTGCCGGGTCGCCGGTGCCGGATCCCGCGGCCAGCGCCGGATCCTCCATCGCCTTGGCCAGGCCGAAGTCCAGCACCTTCACGCGCCCGTCCGCCATCACCTTCACGTTGGCCGGCTTGAGATCCCGGTGCACCACTCCGTTCTCGTGCGCGAACTCCACGGCCTCCGCCATCTGCCGCGCGATCCCGAACGCCTCCTCCTGGGGAATGCGTCCGGCCTGGAGCCGGTCGAACAGCGTGGGTCCCTCGATGAGTTCCAGGACCAGGAAGCGCGAGCCGTGATCCTCCTCCAGGCCGTAGATGGCGCCGATGTTCGGATGGTTCAGGGACGCGAGAACCTGCGCCTCGCGCTGGAAGCGCGCCATCCGCTCGGCATCCTGCGCGAAGGCCGCCGGCAGCATCTTTAGCGCAACGTCGCGGCCGAGCTTGGTGTCCACGGCCCGGAAGACCTCTCCCATGCCGCCGGCGCCGATCTTCTCGGTGATCCTGTAGTGGGCGACGGTCTTTCCGATCATGGGGGAGCCCTTCCTCGCTGGAGATGATCCGGAATCGGACCGACAGCAGGGGACTGTACCGGCTTCCGGGCGACCGCACTACCCGTCCGGGTGCTTCCGGAGTCCGATTTTGCAACGCACTCTATCCGCTTGACATCTATCCGCTACGGATATATTGTCGATCCATGGCAAACAAGAAGGCGAACCCGCCCCTCACGCCGGCGGTGCTCCACATTCTCCTCACGCTCTCCACGAAGGAGCGGCACGGCTACGGAATCATGAAGCAGGTGGAAGCCGATTCGCAGGGGAAGGTGAACATGGGGCCGGGAACACTCTACGGATCGCTCGGCCGGATGCTCGAGGCGGGACTGATCCGCGAGAGCGACAAGAAGATGGATCCCGAAATGGATGACGAGCGCCGCGTGTACTACACGATTACCGGCCTGGGCAAGAAGGCGCTCGCGCTGGAGTTGCAGCGATACCGAGAGGTCGTTGCCGTCGCCAAGCAGAAGCGGCTCTCGCCGGGGACTCTTGCCTGTGGCACGTGAACGAGGGATACGGCGCTACCGGCGCTGGTACGCGAGGCTGCTTCGCCTCTACCCCAGGCCGTACTGGGAGCGCTTCGGCGAGTCGATGGAGCAGACTTTCGTCGACCGTCTCCGGGAGCACGCAGGGGCGGACAGGCGACTGTTCGGTGCCGCTCTCTGGATGTTCGTCGAAACGTCTACCGCCCTACTCCGGGAGAACCTAGTGCAACGCGAACCCATCCTGCGCATCGCGCTCGTGACGCTGTTCCTGTTGCTGGTGCCCCTGTTGGCGATGCAGTTCACCGACGAAGTGGTCTGGGAGCGGGCGGATTTCGCGGTCGCCGGTGTCCTTCTCTTCGGCGCGGGACTCACGTATGAGTGGATTGCCAGGAAGGGCGGCACCGCCGCGTACCGGGCCGCCATCGGCGTTGCCGTGGCCACGGCGCTGGTCCTGATCTGGATGAATCTCGCGGTGGGACTCATCGGGAGCGAGGACAATCCCGCGAACCTGATGTACGGCGGGGTGCTCGCCGTCGGGCTCGTCGGCGCCATCCTCGCGCGGTTGCGGCCCCGTGGCATGGCCCGCGCCCTGTTCGCCACGGCCTTCGCCCAGATGCTGGTCGGTGCTATCGCGATGATCGCCGGGTTGGGTTTCACGTGGATCCTGAATGGGTTCTTCGTTGCGCTGTGGGTCGGATCGGCGTTGTTGTTTCGACGGGGAGCGCACGCAACCCCGGCAACCCCTGCCTGACGAGATCTCCGGCGCGTCCGCGCGGGGACGTGGGTGATCACGGCATGGATCTAGTTGTAGAAGGTCCAGCCGACGGTGGCCTTGAGGTCCGGCACGTCGTTCAGGCTGAACTTCACCTCGATGAAGAATCGATCGCCGTCGGAGAGTCCCTTCTCGATGCCGCCGAGAAGGTTCAAACCCAGCTCGGTCCTGTCGTTGGGGTAGGGGCCGTCTTCGTACATCCTGATGTTCGCGCCCAGGCCCCCGCCCAGATAGGGGCTCCAAACGTCCCACCGCTCGGTGAACCGATAGGCCGCCTCGGCGTTCAGCGCGAAGAGACGGACGTGCTGTCCAAGACCAAGTTCCACGTTCGGCTGGAACCGAACCTGGGGCGCCAGGAATCCGTAGTCGAAGTGCGCCCCGAAGTGGACCTGATCGGGGTCGAGCGACAGCCCGACCCGGGGGCCCCAGCCGCGGAAACCGACGTCGGCTCCGGAATCCGCCAGGGCGAAGGTGGGGCACAGGGCCAGGCCGATGACGGCCGCCCCGACGATCCCGCGAGTACCCATCAGCATCTCCAACTCCTTCGTCCCACCCACGGCCCGAGAACCTGCCCGGGTGAAACCCTACTCTGCCTCGATCGGCGGGGTAATGCCGAATTTCCGACCGGTCCGGGGAAGCGGACACGGTCCACGTTCGCCCTCCTCCGGGCGGGAGTGCGCCGAGGGCCGTCCTTGCCTACCCGCACGGGAACATGGTATTCCCAGAGAGGTGGAACCCGGCAACCGAGGGTCGTTGGAGGCGTCAATGAAACCGTTTACATGGTGGCCAGGATTCGTCGCGGCCGCGCTGTTCAGTTCCGTGATCGGAATCGCCGCGGTCCGGCCCGCGTCCGCTCAGGACCTGGAAACCGTCCTGACCGCGGGACAGGAGAAGGACCGCTCCGCCCAGGCGTCGCAGGAGCGCGTCGAGGATCTGGCCGCGCGCACCGAGACCCTGGAATCCCAGTTCAAGCAGGCACAGAAGGAACTCGACGGTCTGCAGGTCTACAACGAGTACCTCTCCCGACAGCTCTCGAACCAGGACACCGAACTCGCGCAGCTGCGCAGTTCCATCGCGCAGGTGAGCGGCATCGAGCGCCAGATCATGCCCCTGATGATCCGGATGCTGGACGGCCTGGAGCAGTTCGTGGACCTCGACCTGCCATTCCTGCGAAATGAGCGGACGGCCCGGGTGGCCGCCCTGCAGTCCCTGATGGAACGGGCGGATGTTTCCCTGGCCGAAAAATTCCGTCGGCTGACCGAGGCCTTCCAGATCGAGAACGACTTCGGCCGGACCATCGAAGCCTACCGCGACACGCTGACGCTCGACGGGGCCACGCTCGAGGTGAGCGTTCTTCGAATCGGGCGCATCGGGCTCTACTACCAGACCATGGACGCGAGTCGCACCGGACGTTGGGATCGGAGCGTCGGGCAGTGGGTTGCGCTGGATGGAAGCGACTCGCGGTACCAGGTTCGCCAGGGCCTCCGGATCGCCGCCAAGCAGGTCGCACCGGACCTGCTGCTCCTTCCCATCGAAGCTCCGGTCGCGGTGCAGCCATGAGGTTCGCCCCGATCCTGGCGGCGCTCGTCGCGGTGGTACTTCAAGCGGGATCCGTCGGTGCGCAGACCGACGGCGGCGCTTCGTCCCTGGAGGAACTCCTGCAACGGGTCGAGCAGGGCCGGGTGCGGGAGCAGCAGGAGAACCGGGAGCGCGAGACCCGGTTCCGCCAGGCGCTGGACGGGCAGCAGGAGTTGCTGAACGAAACGAAACGCGCCCTCGCCGCCGCGGAGCGACGGAGCGAGCAACTCGAGAAGACCTACGACGCGAACGAGCTGCTGATCGGCGATGTCAGCGACCAGCTCGATCAGCGGATGGGCTCCCTGCGGGAGTTGTTCGGGGTGCTTCAGCAGGTCACCACCGATACGCAGGGCGCACTGGAGGCCTCCCTGGTGAGCGCGCAGCTTCCGGGGCGCGGCGCATTCCTGGGGGAACTCAACGCCAAGCTGGGCTCCACGTCGACGCTGCCGTCGATCGAGGAGATCGAGCGGCTCTGGTTTCTCCTGCAGCAGGAGATGACGGAGACCGGTCGTGTCGTCCGTTTTCCCGCGACGATCGTGACGAGCGACGGACGCGAGGTCGAGACGGAAGTCGTCCGGGTGGGCGCGTTCAATCTCGTGACGGCGGGCAAGTACCTGCAGTACACGATGGAGACGGGGAGCGTCTCGGAGCTGGGTCGCCAGCCGCAGTCGCGCTTCTCGAAAACGACCCAGCGTCTTGCAAGTGCGTCCGGCGGCACGGTGCCGTTCGGGATCGATCCGACGCGGGGACAGCTCCTGGCCACGCTTCTCGAGCGTCCGAGCCTGCGGGAGCGCGTGAACCAGGGCGGCGTGATCGGCTATATCATTCTCGCGCTGGGCGGGGTGGGGCTGTTGATCGCGGCGGAACGGCTGATCACGCTGGGTCGCTCGAGCCGGAACGTCGCGCGGCAGATGAAGAGCGGTCAGGCCAGTCCCGACAATCCGCTCGGTCGCGTCCTTCTGGCGGCCGAAGCGCACAAGGACTCGGAGGCCGAGGCCCTGGAGCTGCGTCTGGGTGAGGCGATCATCCGCGAAACCCCCCGGCTCACGCGTTCCCTTCTGTTCCTGCGGATCATCACCGTGGTGGCTCCTCTCCTCGGGCTTCTCGGCACCGTGACCGGAATGATTGTCACGTTCCAGGCCATCACGCTGTTCGGGACCGGTGATCCCCGGCTCATGGCCGGCGGGATCTCACAGGCGCTGGTCACGACCGTACTGGGTCTGGCAGTTGCCATTCCCCTGGTGCTCCTGCACACGATCGTCAACGGCCGAAGCCAGCATGTGCTTCACGTGCTGGAGGAGCAGAGCGCCGGGATCGTGGCGGATCGCGCCGAACGACCCGCATCGTGACCACGGCCGTGGCGTTCCTCTTCGAGTCGTACGTGGCGGTCCGGGACTTCCTGGAGCTCGGCGGTCCCGTGCTGAAGGTGATTGTCGTGGCCATCTTCCTCCTCTGGACCTTGATCCTGGAGCGAGGGATCTACCTCCGGCGCCGACTTCCGGTCGTCGTCCGGGAAGTGGTGGCCACCTGGGAGGCTCGCGAAGATCACGGTTCCTGGCGAGCGCAACGGATCCGGGAAATGCTGATCTCCCGACTCGCGGAAGATGCCGGCATGTCGATTCCCTTCATCAAGACGCTCGTGGCCATCTGCCCGTTGCTTGGCCTGCTGGGCACTGTGACCGGGATGATCGAGATCTTCGACGTCCTGGCGATCTCGGGTTCGGGCACGGCTCGATCCATGGCCGACGGCGTCGCCAGAGCCACCGTGACCACGATGGCCGGAATGGTCGGGGCGCTGTCCGGCGTGTTCGCCAGCTCGATCCTCGCGCGAGCGGCCGCGCGTGAGGTCCAGAAGTTCGATGAGCGTTTGCGGTTGGACAGCTAGGGGGAAGTCGATCATGCGTCGCCGACGGTTCCGGCCCTCATCCGAGGGAGACGAACAGGAGATCAACATCACGCCCATGCTGGACGTGGTGTTCATCCTCCTGATCTTCTTCATTGTCACCGCCTCGTTCGTGAAGGAACCCGGGGTCGACGTCAACCGACCGCAGGCCGAGACCGCCCAGCCGAAGGAAAAGGCGAACATCCTGATCGCGATCGACAGCGCCGGCATCATCTGGATCGACCGTCGGCAGATCGACCCGCGAGCCGTTCGGGCGAACATCGAACGGCTGCACGCGGAGAACCCACAGGGAACCGTGATCATCCAGGCGGACAACGACGCTCGCACGGAGGTGCTGGTCACCGTCATGGATGCCGCCCGGCTCGCCGGCGTGTACGACGTGGCCATCGCTGCCGAACGTTCCGTTCCCTAGCATGCGGAGTCTTTGATGGCCGGTCGCTACGCAGTCGCTGCGCTTGCCGGGTTGGTCGTGACGGCCGCCATCCTCGTCACGATGCAGGGGCTGATTGCGACCGCGAACCTGAAACTGGACGAAAGCGGTGTACGCCACTTCGTCGACTTCGTGCACGTGGACCGGGAAGAGACGCTGGTGAGGAAGGAGCGGCACCAGGAGCGACCTCCGGACCCGGAGCCGCCGCCGCCCGCCGCGCCGCAACCGCGGATCGCCGACGTGGACCCCCGGCACGCGGACATCTCGATCGGAACCATCCCGATGACCAGCGAACCGACGGTCGGCGGCCTCGGTCTGGCCGTCGGTGACGGGGAGTACCTTCCGATCGTGAAGATCGCTCCCCTTTACCCCTGGCGTGCACAGTCGGAGGGAATCGAGGGACGCGTCGTCGTCGAGTTCACGGTCACGGAGACGGGGTCCGTCAAGGATGTCGTGGTCATCGAGGCCGATCCGAAGAACGTCTTCGACAAGGTCTCCATCCAGGCGGCGCTGAAGTTCAAGTACCGGCCCAAGGTGGTGGATGGGGAACCGATCGAGGTAAGAGGCGTGCGCAACGTGTTCCTGTTCCAGCTGGAGGAGTGATGACGGTCGGCCGGATGCTGGTCCTGTTGGCGTTGCTCTGCGCGACCCTTGGGGCGGGCCCCGCGGTTCCTGCGGCGCAGGCCCGTTCCGCCCCGACCATGAGCGCCAAGGTCTACGACCAGCTCGCGGAGTCGGAGGCGTTGGCGCAGGCCGGGAAAACGACCGAGGCGCTGGCGGTCCTCGAAGAACTGCGGAAGGACGAGGACGACCTGAGCGACTACGAGCGGGCGCAGCTCTACTCCGCGCTCGGCTTCGTCCACTTCAACGCCGAGGAGTACGGCGCGGGCATCGACGCCTACCGGAAAGTGCTGGAACAACCGGATCTGCCGGAGGCGATCGAAAGCCGAACCGTGTACGTGCTGGCCCAGCTCCTGTTCCAGGTACAGGAGTACGAGGAGTCGATCGCGTACCTCAACCGGTGGATCGAGTCGTCCGACAGCCCCGGGCCGAAGCCGTACATTCTCCTGGGTCAGGCGTACCACCAGCTCGCCCGCTTTCCGGAGGTCATTGCACCCGTCCGCAAGGCGATCCGGATCGCGCGGGACAAGGGACGGCGCGTCGAGGAGAACTGGTACCTCCTTCTCCGCGCGGCCTACTACGAGACGGGAGACTCTCCCGGGGTCCTCGAGATCCTGGAGAAACTCGTGCAGGAGTATCCCCGCAAGGACTACTGGCTGCACCTCTCGGCTACCTACGGCCAGATGGGGGACGAGGCGAAACAGCTCACCGCGTTCGAGGCCGCCTATCTCCAGGGCTATCTCGACACCGACCAGGAGGTTGTCCTTCTGGCCCAGCTGCTGATCCGGGCGAAGATCCCGTACCGTGCGGCAGTTGTCCTGGAGAAGGGCCTGCAGGACTCCGTGGTGGCTGCGACGGCGGGGAACTACCGCCTGCTGTCCCAGGCCTGGACGATGGCGCGCGACGACCGGCGTTCGATCGCGGCGCTCGAACTGGCCGCGGGCCTGTCCGACGAGGGGGAGCTGGACGCGCTGCTCGCCCGTTCCCATTTGGGCCTGGACGATTGGCCGAAGGCAGCGGAGGCGGCCCGCTCCGCCCTGCGAAAGGGCGTGGAGCGCGAGGACGAGCTCCAGCTTCTGCTGGGAATGGCGTTGTTCGAGCTGGCCCGCTACGAAGAGGCCAAGGCTGCTTTCCTGGAGGCCCGGTCAGGGCCGGAAAGCCGCGCGGTGGCCTCCCAGTGGATCGCCTACATCGATCGGGAGCTGCGTCGCCTCGCGGAGCTGCGCGAGGTTCAGTAGCTCCGAAGGACGTCCTGCCATCCGGCACCCACCGACATGAAGAAGGCCCCGGCGCATGGCACCGGGGCCCGTCCCCTGCAGCAGTCGCAAGGGAAGCATTCAATCATCAACGCCGAATCTAGCGGTACAGCGCCTTCATCCCGGACCATGTCGAGTTTTCCACCGACACCGGCCCGTTGCACATGTAGTTGATGTTCGCCCAGTCCGCCGACAGCTCGGCGCCCGGGTTTCCGCCCTGGAGGAACGCCTGGATGTAGCCGCCGACGCGAGCGTCGTCAAGCATGCCCCAGGAGCCCATTCCCTCCGCCGGATTTCCCTCGTCAAAGGGGATCGGGCCACTGGTGAAGTGTCCACCGTAGTCCACTTCGTACTCGATCGTCGCCGGATTGCCGACGTTGAGATCGTTCGGAGTGTAGGTGACCGTGAGAATGATCGTCGTGCCCTTGGCGTAGACGACGCCGTGCGATCCCGTGAACGAGTAGAACGGAAGACGCCCACCGAAGCAGGCCACTTCACCGTCGCTGGTCCGGACGTTGAACCGGCCGTCCACATCCTGCGACCACCACGGAGACACGCGCATCCCCGCTTCGCCTTCGGATGTCCCGGAGATGGTGAGCTCCGCCGACATCGTGAACGAGTCGTCGTTGTTGAAGACGGCCGCAGTGGCACCGTCCTCCGAGAAGTTCCAGATGTGGAGATTCGCGAAACCGCCGCAGTCCAGCACGGAATCGTCGATGCTGATCAGCCCCGGATAGGCGTTCAGCGTCGTGAGCGTCGAAGACGGACAGTCGTTGAAGACACGCGTCTTGAGGACCGCGCTGTTCGCATTGGGGCACGTCGCCAATGCCGCGTTCGGGGCCAGGCACGTGGCCGCAATCGCCACCGCCGCGAGAATCGCGAACACTCGAGTGTTGGGTTTCATGGTGCAATTACCTCCTGAGTAGTAGTGACGAACACGAAAGACATGAAGAGAAGATCCGCGGTGCACCCCCTTTCGTGGGTTGGACCGATTATCGGACTACGAGACATCGCCGGGCTTCGGTCTCCCTTTGCGATTTCAGGCGATAGAAGTAGACGCCGGCGGGCAGCTCCGACGCGTTGATCTCCACGCGGTGCGCCCCGGCCCCTACGCTCTGATCCAGCACGGTGCGGACGAGCCGACCGCTCACGTCGTGGAGCGACAGCGTGACGTGCTGGGGCTGGTCCAGCCGGTACCCCACCACCGACGTGCCGCGGAACGGGTTCGGGAAGTTCTGGGTCAGCTGCAGCCCGGACGACGACCGGTCGGTGGGAAACTCCGGAACGCCCACCGCCTGGGTGAAGCCGATCCGCGACAGCCCGGTCTGGACGTCGGCGTTCTGCATGAACCGGGTCCACACGGCCGCATTCCGGTAGTTCTCGATCATCATGACGATCGGCCCCTGGTCGATACCCAGGTAATCCGTGGCGTACCAGTTCACCGTGGGGTTGAACGCATCCCTGAATCCGTAGGGACCCCAGAGTTGGGCCTGGTACGTGTCGTACATGTGGTGGAGAGCCGGAATCACGATCTCGGGTGCGAACGGAATCGAACTGGCCGCGGCGGTCGGCGTGATCGTCCCGTTGTCGTTCTGGGCCGGAGGAGCGCCGTGCGCCAGATACCCTCCGGGGTCGTCGCTGGCGGTCAGACCCCACAGGTTGGCGCCGTAGCCCGTCCAGCCTCCCGGGTTGTCGATGCAGTACTCCCTGGCCGCCAACGTCGCGCGGCGGGAGTTCTCGAAGTACGTGATTCCCTTGCTGGTCATGTACAGGTCCTGGATCGAGCGGTAGTCGATCCAGCAGTGGGAGTACTGATGACCGAACAGCGGCGGGAAGATCAGATAGTCATAGCCGTACTGGTTGCCCCAGTTGTAGCCGCTGGTCCACGTGAACCAGGTGCTCGTCGGAACCGGGTGGGTGGGAGAGCCGATGGCGAGGATGTAGAGGATCATCGCCTCGTTGTAGCCCACCCAGGTGCCGAACGACGCGAACCCGGACTCGGGGTTCCAGCCCATGCGAATGCCCACGCCGGAATTGCGCGTGAATTCCCAGTCCGCCCGCTGGTACAGCGAGTCGGCCGTGGCCCGAATCGCGACCTCCACCGAGTCCGCCGTGGTGAAGTACTGTCGTGCATCCAGCGCGCCCGCAAGGAAGAGCGCCGTGTCGATCGTGGACAGCTCGCTGGACCACGTGCGGGTCGCCGTGTTCATGTCGAGGAAGTGGTAGAAGAGTCCCTTGTAGCCGATGAATCCGGTGGACCCCGACCCCTGCGGCCCTGTCCAGAACGTGTCGAGGGTCGTCAGGACCCGATCGGCGCCCTCGGCACGCGTGATCCATCCGTGGTCGATCGCGATGCAGATCGCCGATAGCCCGAACCCGACGGCCGCGATGCTTGCGGGTGATCCGGACGTGCTCCGGTCCTTGACGAGACCGTTCGCCGGATTCGCCTCGTTCCAGAAGTAGTCGAATCCCGTTTCCTGGAGATCATCCAGGAGTTCCTCCGTGGTGAGGGCCGGAGCCACCGAAACGGAGATCAGCCAC
>BQJX01000025.1 GCA_021604925.1 Gemmatimonadota bacterium | reverse complement strand
TCTGCTGGACCGCCGCCACCGCGAACGCGAACACCAGCGCACCGACGAACCAGGCGACCCGAGTCAGCGCCGCGCGGCGCCGGGCCCGAGTTCGTCGGCGCGCGGCGGCGGCGGCCTCGTCGAATCCGCCCCGGCCGCGAGGTTGCCACGTGGCGACCTTCCGGCCCCGCAGCACCTGATACAAGCCCACGAGCGCGGCGTAGTTCGCCAGGCAGAAGAAGAACGGCATCGACAGCAGGCGGGTGCGTCCGATGCCCGCGTTCCTCTGCGCCGCGCCCAGGCCGGCGAGGCCGAGCAGGAGTCCGTGCCCCAGCGCCACGGCCAGGAACGCGGGCGATGACCCGGCCAGCAGCAGGCTCCCCGTGAGCGTTCCGAGGAACATCACGGGCGTGAGCCGACGCAGGATCTTGTGGGAGAAGAGGGTCAGCGAGTAGAACCCATGTCGGAACGGATTCAGCAGGGACCGGACCGACAGGACGCTCCACCAACCTCGACTCAGGATCCGGACCTTGCGGGTGAACTCATCGCGCGCCTGTCCCATCGGCGGCTCCCACGCGATGGCCTCCGACTCGAAGACCAGTCGGGAGCCTTGCTGAACCACGGACGCCGAGATCACGAAGTCGTCGTTCACGTGGGGCGGCGGCTTTCGGTAGAGCGTCTTCCGGATCGCGTAGATGGCCCCATCGGCGGAGACGATGCTTCCCGTCTCGGACTCGCGCGCCTTGAGCCACTTGTCGTACTTCCAGTAGAGGCTCTCGCCCCGGCCGATGCTGTCCTCGTCGCCGGCGAAACGATGGACCTGGTTCCCGCTCACGCCGCCCACGCTCGTATCCACGAAACTCCGGACGAGTTTGCGCACCGCCCCCTTCGCGAAGAGCGTGTTGGCGTCCGTGAACACCAGGATTCCCCCGCTCGCCTCTCCGACGAGGGCGTCCAGCGCGGCGATCTTCCCGCCGCGCGGCAGCGCGAGGAGGCGAACGCCCTGGGCCTCGTACTTGCGTACGATCTCCTCGGTGGCATCCGTGGATCCGTCGGACGCCACCAGGATCTCCAGGCGATCCGCCCGGTAGTCGAGCGCGAGCGCGTTCCGGATCTTGCGCTCGATGTGCCGCTCCTCGTTGTGGGCGGCGATGAGCAGGCTCACGGACGGCGTGATCTCGGCCTGCCGCGGGCGCGCCCGGCGGATGGCCCCCCAGACTCCCACGGTGACGGGGAAGCCGGCGAACACCCACGCGAGCGTGAGCACGGACCCCCAGAACAGGAATCCGCCCACGGCGTCCATCAGTTGGCGCCTCGCCCCGAGAAGACCCGGGGAACCGTCCAGAGCAGGATCCGAAGGTCCAGCCAGAACGACTGGTGACGCCAGTAGGCGATGTCCAGACGGACGCGATCGTCGAAGTCGAGATCGTTGCGACCTTCCACCTGCCACAACCCGGTCACGCCGGGCTGACACTCGAGGCGGGCGGTATGCCACGACTTGTACGTGGATGAACTGAAGGAGGTGGGACGCGGACCGACCAGGGTCATGTCGCCCCGGAGCACGTTGAAGATCTGCGGCAGCTCATCGAGGCTGGTCTTGCGGAGAGCCGTCCCGATCCGGGTGATCCGCGGATCCGACGCGATCTTGAAGTCGGGGTAGGTCAACTCGTTCACGGCCAGGTAGTGCTGTTTGCGCGCCTCCGCGTCCTGCACCATGGTACGCAGTTTGAACATCTTGAAGCGGCGCCCTCCGATGCCGGTCCGACGCTGGGTAAAGACCACCGGGCCCGGCGAATCGAGGCGGATCAGCAGCGCGCAGAACAGGAGGATCGAGAGCGCGCACGGAAGCAGAAGGAGACACACGGTCACGTCAAAGAGGCGCTTGTAGCGCGCGTAGGCCGCTGCGCTCAGTCGGGCGGGGCGCCGCGGGACGTACCAGGGATCCTGGAAGGGCGTCCGCTTCAGCAGCGTCGGGAAGCGCAGGGTGCGCGCGTTCGAAGCCGACATCAGGACGTGGCCCGCTGATCAAGGCGATGGGTTCCGGACGACGGCGGCTTGGGGGTGCGGCGCCGAGTCGGGCCGTGGGCCATGCGATCGCTCATGGACGCGGCGCTCTCCATGAGGTGTTCGATGGTCAGCCCGTGATGGCGATAGACGGCCACGCCGAGACGGACGTGCACTCCGGCGGCATCCATGATGCGCGACTCCAGACGATTCGCCGCCTCCATCGCTTCTTCCTCCTCCGCCTCCGGAAGAAGCACCACGTAGCGTTGCTCCGGAAGGTCACACGCGGCCACGTCGCTCGCCCGCAGCAGATCGTTCAGTACATAGCCGACGTTCCAGAACATCACCTGTCGCGCGGACTGGATCAGCGCCCGGGCCTGCTCGCTGACGATTCCACTTCCGCTGGCCGGGTCCACCAGGCCCAGCGAGGCTCCCACGGTGGTGGCGTCATCCAGCTTCAACACGATCACCGCAACGGAGCGCTCATAGCGCCGCGCCCGATCCACCTCGGCGTTCAGGTCGATCAGGCGCGTGCGCAGCGAGGGCACGACCGGTCGAATCTCGCCCTTCGGCTCCCTGGGAGATCCCGGGCGCCGGAGGAGAATGGCCGTGAGCAGGCCACCCACGACGAACGCAACGCCGATCATCCACGACCCGCGCAGGATCTCAGGAATGGCCGAGAGGTCCAGGGGCGCCAACAGAACCAGGGGCGGGGGGACGGCGATCATTCTTGCCTCTCTTCCGGATGCGTTGTGGGCCCCGGGATCGCGGGGCCCGTTTCACGGGTGCCATTCGTACCGGCTGTTTCAGCCCCTCGGCTGCCTCAGCCCTTCTCGGTGTAGTAGTACTCGTTGCTCTTGTAGACGCCGGTCGCTTCCACCTGGTTCAGGATCGCTCCGATGACGCTGGCGCCGGCGCGCTCCAGCGTGCTCTGCGAGCGCACGAGGAGCTCGCGGTCATAGTGGCGCGAGTTCACGACAAACAGCACGCCGTGCACCAGGCTGGAAAGAATCGCGGTGTCGTGCACCAGGGCCAGCGGCGGAGTGTCGATCAGGACCACGTCGTACCGGGCGGATGCCTCCGCCAGAATCGCGATGATCGCCGGAACGTGGGAGGCGAGCGCGTTCTCGACGCCGCTCTCCCCGCTGCCGGCCGGCAGAATCGAGAGACCGTCGATGGTTGTCGGCTGCACGAACTTCTGCAGTGGAACCGTGCACTTGCCCAGCTTGGGAGGTACGGGGGGAGGAGGGGGCGGGGGCGGAAACGCCCCCTCCTCTCGGTTGCGGCGAGCGAACGCCAGGAGCTTCTCCACGTCCTGCGGAGAAGAGGCGGGTCGGCCGTTGCCGAGCGGGCCTTCCACCTGCGTCTCGAGAATCAACTCCTGCAGCCCGGGCCGTGAACGCGCGCCGAACACCGCGTGCAGTCCTGGGCGACGCAAGTCCGCATCGACCAGCAGCACGTTCTGACCGGTCGTCGCGAACGCGATCGCCAGGTTCGTGACGACGGTGGACTTGCCATCGTTCGGCCCGCTGCTCGTGGTGAGGATCGTCTTCATCTGGTCGCCGACGCCTCGGAACTTCAGGTTCGTCCGGAGCATCCGGCAGGCTTCGGTCGCCGCGCCGTTCGGTTCGAGAATC
The DNA here is from genome assembly GCA_021604925.1 of Gemmatimonadota bacterium. Taxonomy (GTDB): domain Bacteria; phylum ARS69; class ARS69; order ARS69; family ARS69; genus BQJX01. The sequence continues at coordinate 9,609 of BQJX01000025.1, read as the reverse complement.
GAGATCAGGTAGCGTTTGATCGTTCGAAGCTCTTTCGCGTCCAGCGAATCCTCGCCCGGGAGCCCGATCGGGCCGGCGGGAATCCGGGCGATCCGGGGAATCGACGCCAGGGCGCCCCAGCCGGTCGCCTCTTCCAACTCCGTGTACGACTCCATGGCCGTGGCACCGGCTTCCCGCACGAAGGCGATCCCGGTTCCCGCGAACAGGCCCACCAGGACGCCCAGCAGCAGGTTCACCTTCTTGCGAGGGCGAATCGGCGCCGGGTTCGCGCGCGCGGTGTCCACGATGCGAACGGTCGGCACATTCTCGGCTTCCGAGATCTTGGTCTGCTCCAGCTTCTCCAGGAGATTGTTGTAGATCTTCTGGTTCACGTCGCGCTCCCGGGTCAGGCGCGCCAACTGCAGCTCCTTCTCCGGCAGCGTCCCCAGTGACTGCTCGTACTGGCGAATGACCCGCGTCAACGCGGTCTCACGCGCGACCAGCGACTCCACCTCGATCTGGACGCGCAGCCGCTCTCTTCCGTAGTTCTCCATCTGGCCGATCGGATCCACGAGGTTGTCCTGCGACGCGATCTTCTCCGCCTCCGCGGAGAGCGTTGCCTTGGTCGTCTCGATGTCGCGCGACAGCTGCACCAGTGTCGGGTGGCTGGGGTCGTAGTCCTGGATCTCCAGGTCCGCGTACTGGATCTGCAGGTCCACCAGGCGTTCCTGGAGACGCTTCATCCAGGGATCCGACGCCTCGGTCACGGACGGCACGAACTCCTCGCGCGTCCGCTGCAGGTTCTCCTCGATCGTGCTGAGCCTCTGCTCCAGCGCGGCGCGCTCGGTGCTGGCCTCGTTGTAGAGCACTTCCGCCTCGGTCAATCGATGCAGGATCTCCTGCTCGTGGTCCTGGAACGAAGACATCCGGCTGTCCTTCTTGTAGTCGCGCAGTGCGCTGTCCGCCTCGTTCAGCTGCGTGCGGAACCGCTCCAGCTGCTCCTCCACGAACTCGCGAATCCCCTGGACCCCCTTCTGCCGGATCCGGAGGTTGCGGGCGGAGTAGACGGAGGCGGCGGTGTTCGCCAGGGCCGCGCAGAGAACCGGATCGTGGGTCTGAACGATGAGGCGAATCAGGCTGGTGTTGCGCAAGGCCGTGGGCACCATGCTCTGGGCCACGCGCTTGGCGAGCCAGTCCGCCTCGTCGAAGCCCGCGGGACGCTCGGTGGGAATCCCGAACCGGGCACGATCCGCCGGCTCGAGGGCCTCGGAAACCTCGCGGGCGAAGGCCCGGCTGGAGAGCTCCTGGACCCGATTGGCCATGCGCATCTCGCGCGATCCATCCGATTGGAAGGTGGGCGTGGGTCCCGACAGTTCGTCGAACACGAGGGTGGTGGCCGCCTCGAAGGTGGGCTCCTGGGTCTCGTTGAAGAAGACGACCGGTGCGAGCACCAGGGCGACGCACGCCACGATCAGCCACTTCCGCCGGGCGAAGGTTCGCCGGAGTTGACGGAGAATCTGTTCGGTCTCGGTCGTGGCCATGGGTTCCTCTCGATGACTCTGCACTTCGCGGTCCGGAGTTCGAACGGCGCTACTGCACGACCCGGCGGTAGAGCAGGTAGGTGGAGACGACCACGGAGACGTCACGCACCATCGTGAACGCGGTGCGCCACGAATGCATCTTGTTCCGCGATACGGTCACCACGTCGCCGGGCTGCAGGATGGGCGGATCGGGTTCGTCCTCCTCGCGCAGGAACTTGGCGAGGTCCACCTTGACCACCCGTCCCGCGGGGTCCGGCGCCCGTCCCGCCGCTGCCACCGAGGAACGGCGCTTCAGAGAGACGGATCCGAGATTGGCGAACTCCGTGGGGCCGCCCGCCTTGGCCAGCAGTTCCAGAACGTCGGTGTCGTCGGCGACGACGTAGTCCCCGGGCGACTTCACTTCGCCGAGAATATGGACAACGATCTGGAGCCGCTTGTCCTGGTCCAGGACAAAGCCCCCGTCCCGGGTCTGCGCCGGAGCGGACGTCACGAACGCCGCCGCGAACAGCATGGCCGCAAGCACACGCCGACGCGTCGCGTCGCGTGGGAGAAGTGGTGGGATCACAAACGCCTCTCTACCCGATCCGATCGGACAGGGTCCCGATGAACCGAGGGCCGCCGTTCGCCAAAGTGGGCGCGACGTGCCACCAGTATAAAGACCCGGGCACCCGGTTCTCAACCGGAATCGCTTCGGCGTCCGGTTCGGAAGCCGCCCTTCCCCGGCGATCCACCGGCAGCGCCGACATCGATCCGAACGTTCGTAACGGGCGTCGGACAACAACCGGCGGGCAATGTTGACCAGGATTCGCGATCCCTGGACCCGGTTGACTCCTGGGGGCTGGACTCCCCCGCTCCCCCTGCCGACGTTTCTCGAAGGGGGTGCGACACGTCGAACCTCGTGGACTATCATGCGGGGCGCGTTGTGCCTTGCGAAGGAGTGCCCGCCCCGATGGACAGGACACTCACGTCGAACCTCCGGCAGGTGTGGTGGGGCATGGTCGCGTTCTCCGCGGCCACTCTCTCGTTCACGCTGATTTTCGCGTACGTCCTGCCGCTGACCGCCGGCCGCATGAGCCAGCGCAGCGTGGCCCTGATGGATCGACTCCCCCACTGGGCATTCCTGGCCAAGCACCGCTCCCCCGCCCTCGACGATCCCCATTCGGTAGCCGCCATCATCCTGTTGGGCGCGGGGTTGGGGCTGGCCGCCTGCCTCTTCGGCGTGATCGCCACCTGGGGGCGTACCGACCGCCGCATTCGACGATGGATCCTGGGCGTGAGCATTGCTTGCATGTTCCTGACGGTCCTGGCGCCGCCCACGATGAACACGAACCCGTACAACTACATGATGCGCGCCCGCGTCGCTGCGGCACACGACGCGAATCCCTACGTGACCCCGGCGGACGAGTTCCCGAACGACCCGTTCATGGACTTCGCCAACCAGGCCTACACGGATACGGCGGGCGGAAAGCTGCCCGGCTGGATGGTGTGGAACGTCGCCGTTGCGTGGGTTGCGCAGGGCGACGTCGCCCTGAACCTTGTGCTCCTGCGATTTCTTCTGTTCCTGATGGGAGTCGGGTGCCTGTTTCTCCTGAACGCGATCTGCCTTCGCACCTGCCCTGAGCACGCGCTCGCCGCGCTGGTTCTCTGGGGATGGAACCCCATCATGATCGCGAACATCCAGAGCCGCACCGACACCGTCATGGTGTTCTATCTCCTGCTCGGCATGTGGTTGCTGACCCGCGGCCATCGACGCTGGGCGGTGGTGCCGCTCACGCTTTCGGTCTTCGTCAAGATCTTCACGGTTCCGTTTCTGGTCGTCGCGATCCTGGCGGACGCGCGAGCGAAGCGCTGGCGTGAGATCGGCGTCGCCGTCGTTGTGTGCCTGGCCACGGCGGTGGCTGTCTGGCTTCCCTTCCAGGAGGGCCTCGACGGTTCCCTGGCCGCCCGCTACCTGGGGCTCGCCAACCAGACGGACGGAAGCGCCGGCACTTCGACGAGTCGTCTGCTGTTGCAGATCGCCTTCGCGGGGCTGGTGTTCGCGGTCGGATGGACCCGAAGGGACCTTGGCCGGAACCTCTACCTGGGGTGGGCGATCGTCTCCCTCTACTTCTCGCTGTTCTTCGCCAAGTTCGCGTCCTCCGACTACCTGCTGACGTTGCTGGCGGTGACCGCCCCGGTGATGTCGGTACCCATCCTGATGCTTGCCGGCGCGCTGTGCGTTTCGTTCTTCCTGTTCGACCTGTGGTACCTCGTCGGCTCCTCCTCCTTCGTTCTTCCGGACCTGTTTCCGTTCTCGCCGCGGGCCGTCTTTCTGCTGCCGGTGGCGGCGCTTCCGCTGGTGGCGCTGCTCATCAAGGTGCGACGGCGCTTCGGCCGCACCGCCTCTCGATGAGCCCGGTGCACCCCGACCTTCAGGCCGCGTTCGCCGCGCTGACCCGTGCGAATGTGCGCTGGTGCCTGCTTCGCGGGCGCGACGCGCTGTCCGCCCCCGAAGGGGACGTGGACCTCGTGGTCCACCCGGAGGACCGGCGCGCCGCGAGAAGCGCCCTCGAGAGCGCGGGGTTCGTGATGCTGCGAAGCTGGGCGGGAGGCTCGCAGAACTTCTACCTGCAGTATGCCCGCGGTTCCGATTCGTGGATCTATCTCCACGTGGTCACCATGCTGGACTTCGGCCCGTTTCACTCGCTGCGGCTTCGTCCGGGGGTCGCAGGGTTGTTGCGCCGTACGGTCGACGATGCCGGCGTGCCGGTACCCGCTCCGGACGACCGCTTCTGGGTCACGCTGCTTCACGCGCTGCTGGACAAGGGACGGGTGGCCACCAAGCACCAAGGCGTGCTCCAGGAGCTGGAGCCGTCGGCAACGCCGGACGGAGAACTGGCGCGCGCCCTCGACGAGCTTGGATTGCCGCACGGAAGCGCCGCGACCCTCCGCTCCGCCGTCCGGAGCCGCGACTGGGGGAGTCTGAACGAGTGCGCACGCGACCTTCAGGCGGCGTGGCGGAAGAACGACCGTGCGAGCCGCCGGCGCGAGCGATCCCATCGCGCGTCCCTCACGCTCACCAAGCTCCGGGAGATCGTCACGCGACGCGGAGTGGCGGCCGCGCTGCTGGCCCCGGACGGAGCGGGCAAGTCCACGGTGATCGCTTCGCTGCGGGACTCGCTCTTCTTCACCGTTCGCACCTACTACCTGGGGTTGGAGGGCGGTGCGTTTGCCGGCCAGGGGCGCAGCCGGATCCCGGGCCTGGGCATGGCTCGAAGGCTCGGGCACGCGTGGAGGACCTGGCTTCGATCGCGCATCGATCTGTCCCGCCGCCGGTGGGTCCTGTTTGACCGGTATCCCTACGAAGCGCTGCTGCCGACGGACCCACCTCTTCGGACGCTCTCGCGGTGGCGCCGCGCGTTGCTGGCCCACGCGCTGCCGGCACCCGACCTGGTGGTGGTTCTGGACGCGCCGGGAGCCATCCTGCATGGTCGCAAGCAGGAGCACTCCGTGGAGCGGCTGGAGCGGGATCGCGCCGGGTACCGATCGCTGGCGGACGCGCGGCGTCACTGGGTCCTGGTCGACGCTTCCAACCCGATCGACGACGTGCGCCGCGATGTCACCGAGGCGATGTGGCAGCGCTACCGCGCACGATTCGTGAAGGACTGACGATGGATACCCGGGGGCAGATTCGAGGATCGAGCCTCCTGCTGCTCGGTCGGATTCTTTCGCTGGTCACGAACCTGGTGGTTCAGGTTCTGGTCGTTCGAACGCTCTCCAAGGAGGGCTACGGCGCCTTCGCCTACGCCCTGTCGATCGCCACGATCGGCGAAGGCCTCGTTTCTCTCGGACTGCACCGGGCCGTTGCCCGGTACGTTCCGATCTACGACGAACAGGGCGACCGCGCTCGCGCGATGGGGAGCATGGTGCTGGCCCTGGGATCCACCGTGGCCGCGGGCATCGCCGCCGTGCTTCTCGTGTGGGGACTGCGCGGTTGGATCGCCGGCGAACTGGTGCAGACGGACGGCGCGGTGATGGCCCTGGTCATCCTGTCGGTCCTGGCGCCGATCCAGGGGTTGGACCGGCTCTTCGTCGGGTTCTTCTCGGTGTTCGGTCGCCCGCGCGCCATCTTCGTTCGACGATTCCTGGTCACCCCGGCCCTTCGCCTGCTGGTCATCGCCACGCTGATCCTGCAGGGCGGCGGCGTCGTCATGCTCGCGGCGGGGTACGTGGTGACCGGCGTTCTGGGCCTTGCGGTCTACGGCGCCCTGCTCCTCCGAGTCCTGCGCGAGCGCCGCTACGTGGGCTCGGATGGGCCGGGCGAGTGGAAGTTCCCGGCGCGCGAACTGTTCGGCTTCGCGTTGCCGCTGCTCACCACCGAGATCGTCTTTGCCGGGATCAACCACGCCGACGCCGTGATGCTCGGCCAGATGGCCGGCCCGGAGGACGTGGCTTCCCTGCGCGCCGTGTATCCGGTGGCCCGCCTGAATCAGGTCGTTCTGGAGATGTTCGCGGTCCTCTTCACGCCGCTGGCCGCCCGCTACTTCCAGCGGAAGGACTTCGTCGGGCTCAATGAACTCTACTGGCGCACGGCCACGTGGATCGCGATCCTCTCGTTTCCGATCTTCGCCGTCACGTTCTCGCTGGCGCGGCCGCTCACGGAGCTGCTCTTCGGCGAGCGGTACGCGGACTCGGGCTCGCTGCTGGCCCTGCTCACGTTCGGCTACTACGCCCACGCGGCGCTCGGACCGAACGGGATGATGCTGAACGTATACAAGATGGTGAAGTACGTGGTGGTGGTGAACGTGCTGGCCTTTGCGTTGAACGTGGGCGGCAATCTGTGGCTGATCCCGAAGATGGGAGTGCAGGGCGCCGCCATCGCCACGGCGGGCACGCTGATTGTGCACAACCTGCTGAAACAGAACGGGCTGCGTCGCGCGGCCGGCGTTCGCGCCCTGGATCCCGCGGCTCTGCGTCCGTACGCCGTGTTGATCCTGGGCGTCTCCGTTCTCGGAGTTCTCGAACTGGTGTGGCGACCGTCCGTATGGGTCGCGGGCGGAGCGGCCGCGGTGGTCTCCGTCCTCGTGCTGGCGGTGAACCGCCGGGCGCTGAACGTGCTGGACACGTTTCCCGAGCTGGGTCGCCTGCCGTGGCTCGGCCGGATGCTGGGCGGCAAGCCCCGGCCGGGAGACTCGGGGTGATCCTCCGCTTCTCCAGAAGTGTGGTTTTTCCGCCGGGCAGCAACCGGATGGGAGCGCCCGCCCCGCCGAGTTGGGTCTACCTTCTGCCGTCGCTGGCCGGGTGGCGCATCCGCGCGATCGGCGAGGTGTCCCCGCGAACGCTGGCAGGGCTCCAGGGCTGGGGCGAGCCGGACGGCCCGCGAACCCTGCTGCTCGCGGGCCGCGGCGCGGAAGACGATCCCGCGTGGACGACCTACCGAACGGACGGGAGTTTCGCGATTCACGCGTCGCCCGACGCGGTGGACGCGGTGCGAGGCGGCAAGGACCACGTCGAGTGGTGGTTGTCGCCGGGTGACGGGGACGCCGGTGGCGATTGGATTCCGGACGACGCGCCGCAGCCGCCCCTTCGTTCGGTGATCTTCCCCCCACTCCCGCTGGGTGCGGCCGCGGGCGCTCGGCGGTGGCTGGGCAAGGTGGAACGCGTGCTGGGGCGATGGGCCCACCGGACGGGCCTGCGTCGCCTGGACGCGACGGTTCGCGCGGAGGATCCGTCCGGCGTTCCGCTTTCGCTCACGAAGCCCGGCTCCGGCGCCAGCGACGGGGCGCTCTTCCTTCCGGAGGGAACGGACGCCCGCGCGGTTCCCGGCTGGATCCAGGAAGTCGCGGCCGACGCCGGCGTGGACCTCTCCCAGGCGCGATGGCGTCTCATTCCGTCGCGGGGATTCCGCTCGCAGAAGATCCTGTTCCTGATCCAGGGCCCCACGGTCCGGGAGAGCGCAGCGGTCAAGGTCACCCAGGACGCGCGCTTCAATGCACGCCTCGACAACGAGGGGAAGGCGCTGTCCGCGCTGGCCAGCCTGACCGGGTTGCCGGCGGCCGGCTTTCCGAGCCTGCGCTTCGTGGGCGTTCATCGCGGCCTGTCCGTGGTGGGGCAGGACGCCGTGGTCGGCGAGCCATTCCGGGCTCGATCCACGGCGCAGCCCGATTGTCCCTGCGCCGCCCTGGCCCTCCGGTGGATCGAAGACCTCGCCGTCGCGTCCGCCTCCCCGAGCGCGCCCGCGGAGGTCGGCGACGCGCTGGGCGAACTCGTCGATCGCTTTCGCACGATGTACCGCCCGAGCACTGCCGTCGACGAAGCGCTTCGCCGCGACGTGGCCACGCTCACCGAAGCCGCGGTTCCGTCGGTGTTCATGCACGGAGACCCGGGCCCATGGAACCTGCTGATCACTCCCGGAAACGAGGTGGTGTTCCTGGACTGGGAGAACGCGGAGTCGGCGGGGTTGCCGCTTTGGGACCTTCTCTATTTCCTGCGCACGTACGGTGCCCTGGCAGCGGAACGGCGCGGCATTCGCTGGACCCCGGCCGCGTTCGCGGAGCAGTTCCTGGAGACGAGCGACTTCTCGAGGTTGCTGGAGCGCTGCGTCGACGAGCACCGGCTGCGGCTCAGCCTGCCACGCGCCGCGCTCGCGCCGCTGCTGCGCACCCACCTGGCCGCCCTGGCAACGCGCGAGGCCTGGAGCCTGGATCCGCGCCGCCTTCGTCGGGGGGTGGCCGCCCGGGTGCTGGAGACGATTGTCTCGCGCGCGCCGCGCTCACCGGTGTGGCAACGCCTGGAACGGGACTGAACCGACCGGCGCTAGAGCGCACCTGCCCGCGCACGTCGGAACGCGTCCTGGAACAGCAGGAAGATGCCGATCGAAAGGGTGAGTTCGAAGACCTCGTTGAGCTGGGTCAACGCATAGGCGCGCCCGCTGGGCAGTGGGCCGAGTTCCCGATAGATGCGCCACAACAGGACCGGCGCAAAGTACGGGGCAAACCGAACGGCCGGAACGAAGGCGCGAACCAGGCGACTTCCGGGGCCGCGGTAGCGCTGCACCCAGAACGGCAGAAGGGCGCCGTAGGCTCCCAGAAGCATCTGTCCGAGGCCCATGATCTCGTGCAGGCCCTGGATGTTGTGGAGGGTGGTCTCGCCCTGCCGGTTGATTGCGGCCAGGTTCTCGGGCGTTGCCCACCCGAAGAGTCGCTGCCCCCAGCTGATCTCTTCGCCCACCAGGAGGAAGAGGCCGACCGCGGCGAGAAGGAACCAGCGAGAGAGACCGCGTTCGCCGAGCCTTGCAAGAACCGCCCGCGCGCGCAGCGCAAAGACCCCCGCCAGTGCGAAGAAGACGACCTGCCAGACTTCCACAAAGCCTTCTTCGCCGGTAAACCACCAGTACGCATCCTCACCGATCAGGGCGCAGATCGGCGCCATCGCGACCACGCCCCCGACCACGAGGACGTGCACCCACCTCCGACTGACCACGGCACGCCTCCCGATTCCGGAACTCGGCGGATACTAATCGGCGACGGGAGCGACGTCTCCGAAGAACTCGTGGCGACGAACCCGGCCCGCCGCGATACTGACGGAATGAAAACGCCTGAACCCATCGCGCCGCCCGGCGCTGTCCTCGCGGTGTGCGGCCCTCCCGGCACCGACACGTCCGCGGCCGTGCAGGACTTGCGCTCCCGGATGGAAGCGGACGGGCTGTCGGTCGCGGTCGTGCCGCGAAACGTGGAGCTGTCCGGCGCCATCGCCGCGCGGCTCCGCCAACACGACGTGGTCCTCGTGGACGGGCACGCGGAGTCGTCGCTGCCCCGGGTGTGGATCCAGTCGGGCGACGGAGACGACGCGCCGCGTTCCGCCGGTCCGATCCTGTACGTCGTCCGAGACGGCACCGATCGGTTCGCGACCTGGGAGCGCGTCACCCGCGAGTGGCTCCCAAGCGCCTGGCGCACCGCACCCGTCCACGGCGGCGTTCTGATCGGCGGAAAGAGTTCGCGCATGGGCCGGCCCAAGCAGCTGCTCGACTGGGGCGGGCAGTCCGTGTTGAAGCACGTGGCGGGTCGACTGAGCAGCCGCGTGACCCGAATCGCGGTGCTCGGCGACGGAG
>BQJX01000024.1 GCA_021604925.1 Gemmatimonadota bacterium | reverse complement strand
GAGGAGCGTCCGTCAACCTGATCGACGCCACGGTGGTGGCCGGGGCCGCAATCTTCGGCGGGACCCTGAGCCTTCTGCCGCTGGGAACCCAGGATGGCATCAGCGCGCTCGTGCTCTCCGGGCTGGGAGTCCCGCTGGCCCGCGGGTTTGCGCTCTCCCTGTTCCACACGTTGCTGTCGCTGGCGGCCGGACTCGTGCTGGTGGGGCTTCTGCCGTTCTGGATGCCCGGTACGAAAAAGGGAGCCCCGCCGGCTCCCCCCTCCTGAGTTGCGTTCGCCGTCATCGATCGGGGCGGATCAGATCCAGCCCAGCGCCTTCCGGCGCAGGAACGCCTTGCCCAGGCGCAGCGTCTGCGCGAAGTCGTCCCGGGAACGGAACGCCCGCTTGACCATCATGCCCACGTACTGCGGACGCACGTAGTACTGCCGGTACGCGCTCGTGGCGTAGTGCTCGATCTGATCCTGGGTCAGGCCGCCCTTGCCGTTCTTCTCGAAGCTGACCGCCGACTTCGAGAAGCCGTCGTGCTGCGACCAGTCGCTGTCCGAGACCAGCGAGCCTTCATCCTGAACGATCTTCAGCAGACTGGTTCCCGGCAGCGGCGTGGCGATCCCGAACTGGCAGAACTCCGCGTTCAACCCGTACGCGTAGCGGATCGTCTCCTCCACCGTGCCCTGGTTGTCCCAGGGAAACCCGAGGATGAAGCAGTTGTGCACGTCGATCCCGGCTTCCTTGGTCCACTTGGTGGCGTTGGAGATGTCCTCCACCTTGCCGTTCTTGCGCATCTTGTCGAGGATGTCCTGGCTGGCGCTCTCGCACCCGTAAAGAATCCGCGAGCAGCCCGCCTTCTTCATTTCCTTGAGCAGTTCGAGGTCCATCTTGTCCGGACGGCACTGCGGTGCCCAGGTGAGATCCATCTTCTTTTCCTGCAGAAGGTGACACACCTGAAGCACGCGATCCCGGTTCAGCTCGAAGATGTCGTCGTCCACGCGGATCTCCACCACGCCGAACTCGCGGTGCAGGTGCTCCATCTCCGCGACCACGCGCTCCGCGGACTGGTACCGCCACTTGTGTCCGTAGATCGTCTGCGGGAACCAGCAGTAGATGCATTGGTACGGGCAGCCGCGGCTCGTGATCATGGTGGCCGCCGGCTTCCGGCGGAACACGCTCTCGTGGTACTTGGAGAAATCGACCAGGTCGTAGGCCGGGAACGGCAGCGCATCCAGATCCTGGACGTGCCGGTAGCTGCCGACCTCCAGGACCTCACCGGTCTCCGGATGGCGGACCGAAATCCCTTCTACCTGAAGCCACGCGTCGGTTCCCGCCGCGAGGCCGTCCACCACCTCCAGCAGAGACTCGTCGTACTCGCCCCGCAACGCGAAGTCCACGGACGGCGTGTCCTTGACCACCTGCGTGCCCAGCGGGGTGACAAACGGGCCCACAAAGCCCACCTTGGCCGACGTGAGCTCCTGCACCTTTTCCGCCAGCGCGGTGTCCACGTGGATCTTGATCTGCTCCACGTACATCACCACCACGTCCGGCGCCGACTGGACCACCTTGGGCACCAGTTCCTCGAACGAGATCCCGGACGCCTGGCAATCGATGTACTCCACCTGGTGCCCCGCATTGCGGAGGATCGCCGCCGCCTGCAGGTTGAGGTAGCTGTACGTGATCTCCCCGGTCACCGAGAGCGCGGGGAACCGTCGGCCACCCTTCGTGAAGTGCGAAGCCGGCGTCCAATCCAGGGTGGGCGGTGTGTCGACAAACAGGACCTTCAAGATACGTTCTCCCGCTTTTCTTCTCCGGGCTTCCCGAAGTAGTCAATGAAGCTCTTGAGTCCGTGCAGTTTCGTGCGCACGTCGGACCAGTTCTTCACGTTCTTGGCGATGGTCTTCATCTGCTTGGGGCGCAGGTAGAAGCTGCGCAGCCCCAGGTCCACCAGCTCTTCGATCTCGCGCATGGACAGGCCGGGCACATCCACCACCCCGCGCTGCTCGCGGTCCTCATCCACCCACTGCGACCAGTCGTCGGCCACGATGTACCCGTTGCGCTTGGCCCAGTCGTAGTAGGCAGTGCCCGGGTAGGCGGCCACGCCGGTGAACTGGCAGGTGTCGATCTCCATCTCCTGCGCCAGTCGAATCGTCTGCATGGCGGATTCCCGCGTCTCGCCGGGGCCGCCGATCATGAAGCAGCCGTGCACGCGGATTCCCGCCTCGGCCGCGTTCTTTGCGTACTCGCGCATCTTTTCCGTGCCGATGCCCTTCTTGATGCGCTTGAGCATCTCGTCGTTGCCGAACTCGAAGCCCGTGCAGAACATGCGCGCGCCGGACGCCTTCATCAGCCGCAGCGTCTCCTTGTCCGTGAGGTCCGGACGGGCGTTGCAGCTCCAGCTGATGCGCTTGTTGATGCCGCGATCGATGATGCCCTGGCAGATCTCCTGCAGCCGGTCCAGGTGCGTGGACAGCGTGAGCGTGTCGTCCTCGAACATGATCTCTTTCAGGTTCGGGAACAGCTCCAGGTCGTACTCCATCTCGTCCAGGATCCGCTGGGGCGAGCGCGTGCGGTACCTGTGTCCGTACATCACCTGTGGCAGCTGGCAGAACGTGCACTTGGCCGGACAGCCGCGGCCGCCGATCAGCGTGATGAACGGGAACAGCTTGCCGGCGTCGTGGTAGTCCTCGATGTCGATGTGGTGCCATGCGGGAAACGGCAGCGAGTCCATGTCCTCGATGGGAGCGCGATCGACCTCGTGCACGATCTCCTCGCCGCGCAACCACGACAGCCCCGCCACGCCTTCGCACACGCCGGTATCCGCCAGCTCGCGCAGCGTGAAGTCGTACTCGCGACGCGTGACCGCGTCCAGGAACCCGGCCCCCCGCCGCAGCGTGTCGTCCGGCTCGGCCGACACGTGCGACCCGATCATGACCACGAGCGCACCGCCGGTGGCCTCCTTGGCCATGCGCGCAAACTCGAGATCACTCATCAGGGACGGCGTGGTGGCGTAGATGGCCACGAGGTCCGGGGCGAAGCTGCGAATCCGCGCCTCCGCCTCGGCCACGGGCATGTCCTTGGCTTGGGCATCCAGGAGAACGCACTCGTGCCCGGCCTGCTCCAGGACCGCGGTGGCCCGAGCCAGATAGTCCGGGTGCCGCTGCACTCGTCCGCGCGACTTCGCGAACCAACGGGCGGTCTTGACGAAGCCGTCCCCGAAGGCGGGATTGACCACGAAGATCTTCATGCGGACGCGCTCCCTCGGCTCGCGGAGAGCCGGGAAGGGAGTGAACAGTGGACTGCGGGGTGGATCCGGTCAGCCGGTCTGGTCGACCTGCGCGACAACTTCCTGCAGCCAAAGGGCTTCTTGGCGAAGTCCTTCTTCGACGGTTGTCTGGGGATTATAGCCGAACTCGGTCCGGCTCCGAGAGATTTCCGCGTGGGTGTGCGGCACATCTCCGCGTTCCGTCGACACATTCCGAATCTTCGCACGTTTGCCCACGATCTCCTGCATCAAGTCCAGGATGTCCATGAGGGCTCGTCGAGAGCCGCCGCCGACGTTGAATACCTGACTCGGCGTTCGGGTGTCTCCCGCCAGAATCGTGGCGTCCACGATGTCCGCCACGTAGGTACAGTCCCTACTTTGGCTCCCATCTCCGAAGACGTCCAGCGGTCGGTCCTCAAGAATCGCGCGCAGGAACTTGTGGAAGCCCATGTCGGGGCGCTGGCGCGGTCCGTACACCGTGAAGTACCGGAGCGCGGCGTAGTCCAGGCCCCAGTTCTCGCGGTAGAGCGCGCACAGATGCTCGCACGTGGCCTTGGTTGCCCCGTACGGCGAGTTCGGAGCCAGGAGGCTGTCCTCCCGCGTGGGCAGCTGCTGGGTCTTTCCGTACACGGAAGACGACGACGCAAACACGAGTCGCACGTCCGAGCGCTCCTTGAGCGCTTCCAGCAGCCGCTGCGTTGCCGAGATGTTGTGGCGCGTGTAGGCGTCGAATTCGCTGCCCCAGCTGGCGCGAACCCCCGCCTGGGCGGCGAGGTGATAGACGATTCCGCGGTCCTGAAGCAACGCGGGCAGGTCCGCATCGTTCAGGTCCTGCTCCACGAACCGGAACCCGGGCTTCCCTTTCAGGACCTCCAGGTTTCGTTCCTTCATGAAGCGCGGGTAGTAGTCGGTGAAGCAGTCCACGCCGACGACATCGTCGCCACGGGCCAGCAGGGCCTCGCAGAGATGCGAGCCGATGAATCCGGCCGCGCCCGTCACCACCACTTGATTCGCCACGCCACACCTCCTTCGATCTACGGCGACCCCGTCGCCGGGGCTCCGGTTCCCGGTGCCGCCCGCCGGCTTCGGAGATCCTCCAGGATCGCCCGCGCCGAAGCGTCTTCCGGATTGTACTGGAGCCAGCGCTCGATCACGTTCTCCGCCTCGGCCACCCGTCCCAGCCGCACATAGGCCGAGTAGAGCCCGGACAGCACGTCCGGAGCCCGCGGGTCCAATCGGAGCGCCTGCTGGAACCAGCCCAGGGCTTCCTCCCACTGATCGGCCTTCTGGGCCTTGTAACCAAGCCCGATATACGCGCGGAGGTCGTTCGGGTGGGTTCGGATCCGCTCGCGGTACAGCGCGTCGGCCTCCTCGGTGTGGCCGGCCTCCACCAGCATGCCGCCCAGGCCGGCCACGATCGGGTCGAACCCGGGCGAGATCTTGAGGGCCCGCCTCATGCAATCGATGGCGTTCGTGAGGTCGCCCTTTTCCCGGTAGGCCAATCCCATGCGCGCCCAGGCCGCCGCGTAGTTCGTGCTCAGCTTGTTCTCGTTCGGGTTGCGGTACACGTCCGGATCCAGCTCGCCGTCCTCGCGCAGCAGCCCGCGGTACTGGTAGAGCTCCTCCAGGTTCCGGCGCGTGGCCACCAGGTCCACGTTGTCGATGATGGCCTGGTCCCCCGTGGGAACGTCCCCGCCGCCCGCGGCCAGGGCCGAATCGCTGGCCGCGCGACGCGGCAGGTCCGGATCGAACTGGAACACCAGACCCTCCAGCTGCAGGTACGGCTCCAGCCCCATCATGTCGTCCACGGTGACCGCGAAGTACACCGGTCGACGTTCGCCGTTCTCCAACCCCTCCGTGTAGGTGGTGTTGAGGATGTCGCGGGCGACCACGTCCTTGACCAGCTGCACGCGGCCCGTCTCCGCGTCGCGGAACGGGCGCAGCTGATCGATCTCGGGATCCGTCAGCGAGATCGGGACGCGCGGCTCTTCATCGCGCAGCTGCTTGGCGTACCACGGCGTGTTCAACAGGCTGAGGTTGACCACGCGCACGTCCTTGCGGAAATCGAGGACCTCCTGCAGGTACCACAGGGGGAACGTGTCGTTGTCGCCGTTCGTGAACATCACGGCGCCCTCTCGCAGGCCGGCCAGCATGTTGTGCGCGTAGTCGTACGCGACCCAGTTGCCCCTTCGGTCGTGCGTCTCCCAGTGGCCGCGTACCGGATACGCGGCGATCACGATGGCCACGGCGGCCGCCGCCGCGGCCACGAGCCGTCGCGCCGGTCCGGTGACGCCGGCCGTGGCCAGGTGCGTGAGCCCGCCGAGCCCCAGCCCCATCCAAGCCGCGAAGTAGAAGAACCCCGGCGCGAAGAAGTAGTCCCGCTCGCGGACCTCGTGGTCGGTGAAGTTCATCTTGAGGACCAGCATGAACGACGACCACAGGAACAGCAGCCCGAACAGGACGAACGTGCGCGGGTGGCGACGAACGTGGATCACGATTCCCGGAACGCCCAGCACCCACCACAGGAACGACGGCTTCCACTGCTCGCGGACGTATCGCCAGAACATGTGGTCGAACTGGAACTCCCAGCCCGCCTGTCGCTCGAACACGGAGACCGGACGGTACTGGGCCCGCAGGATCACGTCCCAGAAGGCGCGCCAGGTATCCGGCTGCGCCTCGTTGATGGCCGGATCCAGCGCGGAGCGGATCGGCAGATAGAGGTGGCAGGTCAACCCCAGCACGGTGACGAGCGTGAGCAGGAATCCCAGATCCGTGAACGGGTTCTGGAAACCGCGCGGCGGCTTGAGGAAGATCCACGGGGCGCAGAACGCCAGCACCGGCGCGCCGTACAACAGGAACGTCCGGAACGGGCCATCGTCCATGCGCAGCACGGAGATCAGCGCCGCGAGAACCGCGATGCCGTTCACGACCAGCAGGGTGGCGCGGTGTCGGCGGGCGTAGTCGGTGGGCAGCAACGCGAACTGCAACGTGGGCAGAAGCAGCAGTGCGACCACCAGCAGGAAGAACTGCAGGTCCTTGGCCAGCGTGAGAACGACCACGAACCCCACGATGATGGAGAAGCGTCGCTCGTACAGGAACGCGAACGGGAGGATCGCCAGGGCCGCCAGGTAGGTGGCCAGGTGAACGCCGATGTTCAGGGAGAGCAGATACGCAATAACGACGAGGAGACGCTCGTCCTTGGGCTCGGAGTCCGCCCAGACCATGATCAGCCACGCGGCAAACGCGGTCCACATCCCGCTGACCGCATACACCTCGGACTCGATCGAGTTGATCCAGAGCGTGTCGGCGAACGCGGCGAACATGGCCGCCGTGATTCCCGCCACGACCGCGGGCGTGCACCACGTCGTCTGGTCGCCGCCGTTCCAGATCTTCTTGCCGACCCGGACCACGCACAGGTACAGGAACACCGCGGCGATCGCACTGGGAATGGCCGACAGCAGGTTCACCGCCTGGGCGACGGACACGATCCCCAGGAACCCGTTCCCGATGATCGAGAACACGCGTCCCATGAGCACGTAGAGCGGGGTGCCCGGCGGATGGGGAATCCCGAGCGAGTGCGAGGCGGCAATGAACTCGCCGGCGTCCCAGAAGGAGACGTCCGGAGACAGCGTAATCCAGTAGACCGTGAGAATGCCCAGGCCGACGACCGCCGCCACCAGGCGGTTGACCCGATCGACCGCCCCCGGCACGGGACTCGTGGACTCCTGAATGCTGGCTGTCTCGTTCACGCGGCCCGCCCGACGGATTCGTTCCTGGACAATGAAAAGGCCCGCGGGAACCGGGCCGCTGGTACTCTATGGAAGCCGCAAAGCAGTGTCAATCCGGGAGATGGGTACTGCTTCGCGCGGCGCGCCTCCACTCCTCCAGGACATCCGTCAGGCTCCGCTCCAGGGGAATGGTGGCCTTCCAGCCGAAGTCCCGCTGGGCCCGCGTGGGATCGCCCCGGAACTCCGGAACGTCCGAGGGGCGGAGCCGGGACTCGTCCCGCACGATCCGGATGTCCACCGACGCCCGGTCCACCAGTTCGCGCACCAGATCGTCGATCGCAACCGAGTGCCCCGAGCACAGGTTGTAGACCTCGCCCGTCTTTCCGTGGTCCAGCGCCTCTCGGTAGCCCCGGACGATGTCCCTCACATCCGTGAAGTCACGACGCGCGGAAAGGTTCCCCACTTTCAGTTCCGGGGTCGCCTGCCCCACCTCGATGGCGGCGATCTGGCTGGCGAAGTCCGGCACCACAAAGCCGCGACGCTGCCCGGGGCCCACATGGTTGAAGGGGCGGATCCGGATGACATCCAGTCCACCGCTGCCGGACGCCTGGGCGGCGGCCAGGTCCGCGGCCGCCTTGCTGACCCCGTACGGGGTTCGCGGCGACAGCGGGGCATCTTCCTTCACCGGCATCTGATCCTGCGCCGTCACGCCGTACACCTCGGCCGACGTCACCACGATGATGCGGGCATCCGGCGCTTCGCGATCCATGGCGCCGAGCATCCGCAGCGTTCCCTCGGCGTTGATCCGGAACGTGTTGACCGGGTCCCGGTTGCCCAGGGCCACGTTCGCCTGCCCGGCGAGATACACGATGCCTTCGGGGCGCGTGGCCGCCAGAGCCGCGTCCATCGCCTGGGAATCGAGGACCTCCACCCCGTGCCAGGAGACGCCGTCCCCCATCGGCAACTGCTCGCCGGGACGGAACGTGCCGCTGAGCGTGTCACCCCGTTCCCGGCATTCGGCCAGCAGGTGGCCACCCACGAATCCGGTGGCCCCAACGACGAGGATCCTCATCGCTGCCGCCGCAATGCCTCGAGGTCCGCGTCGACCATCATCTCGACCAGGCCCTGGAACGACACTTCCGGCTCCCAGCCCAGCGCCTTCTTGGCCTTGCTGGGGTCCCCGATCAGCTGGTCGACCTCCGCGGGCCGGTAGAACTTCTCGTCGATCACCACGTACTTCTCCCAGTCCAGATCCACGTGGCCGAACGCCTTCTCGCAGAACTCCCGGACAGAGTGGGTCTCGCCGGTGGCGATCACGTAGTCATCCGGCGTGTCCGCCTGGAGCATGGCCCACATGGCCTTCACGTAGTCGCCGGCAAAGCCCCAGTCACGGCGCGCGTCCAGGTTGCCCAGGCGCAGCTCATCGGCCATGCCCAGCTTGATCTTGGCGACCGTGTTCGTGATCTTGCGCGTCACGAACTCCAGGCCGCGCCGCGGCGACTCGTGGTTGAAGAGAATTCCGGAGGCCGCGAACAGGTCGTAGCTCTCGCGGTAGTTCACCGTGATCCAGTGCCCGTAGACCTTGGCCACTCCGTACGGACTCCGCGGATAGAACGGCGTGTCTTCCTTCTGCGGAATCTCCTGCACCTTGCCGAACATCTCGGAGGAAGACGCCTGGTAGAAGCGGATCTTGGGATTCACCTGACGCACGGCATCCAGCGCCCGCGTGACTCCGAGCCCCGTGAAGTCGCCGGTCAGCACCGGCTGGGACCACGACGTGGGCACGAACGACTGTGCCGCCAGGTTGTAGAACTCGGTCGGCTGGAAATCGCGCACGGCATCCAGCAGCGACGTGAGGTCGTGCAGGTCCGCCTGCAGAATCGTGACCTTGTCCCGGATCCCCTCGATCCGTTCGAACTTCTCGGTGCTCGATCGACGGACCACGCCCGCGACCTCATACCCCTTGTCGAGCAGGAACTCCGCCAGGTACGAACCGTCCTGGCCGGTGATCCCGGTGATCAATGCCTTCATGAAGCCTCCCTCTTGGCGATCGTTTCCTCTAGCAATTGCATCGTCTCATCGGCGCACCGATCCCACGAGAAAGTGGCCGCAAATCGCGCTGCGTTCCCGCCCAGGGTCGCCCGGAGTTCCCCGTCACTCAGCAGCCGGTCCAACGCGCTCTCCAAGGCCGCCGGATCCGCGTGGGGCACCAGGAAGCCGGTCTCCCCGTCGCGCACGGCCTCCCGGAGGCCGGGCGAGTTGCTGGCGACCACCGGCGTGCCGCAGGCCTGCGCCTCCAGGCACGTGAGGCCCCAGCCCTCCTTGGGCGAGGTCATCACGAGCCCCCAGGCGCTTCGGTAGAGGCGGACCTTGTCCTCTTCCGAGACCAGGCCCAGGAACCGAACCGCATCGCCCGCGCCCTGTCGCTGGGCGTGCTCCCGCAGCGAATCCAGGTAGTTCCCCGACCCGGCCACGAGCAACTGCAGCCTGGGATGTCGTTCCCGGGCCAGCCGGACCACCGCGTCCACCACCAGATCCAGTCGTTTGTACTTCCGAACGCGCCCGAGCGCCAGCAGTGAGGGCCGCTCTTCCCGGGGCTGATCCGGGCTCACATCGTACTGGTCCCGGTCGATGCCCACGTGGATCACGCGGATCTGCTCCGGCTTGAGCCCCCGGGCCTGGAAGTCGTCGCCGGTGGAACGCGAAATCACCTCCATGGGAACGCCCCGGTACGCCCAGGGGACGCCCAGCTCACTGAGATACACGTAGAGCGACAACGGCGGCGGAATCTCGCGGAAGATCGTCCCCCCGAACAGATGGTGACCGATCCCCACCACCGGCGCCTTGGAGTACAGCGGCGTGTAGAGCGGGATCTTGTTCAGCGCCTCCACCACCACGTCGCACGGGTGATCGCGCTGCCACCGCTTCAGGACTCCCGGCAGCACGAAGTTGAACGTGTAGCGGCCGCCGCACCGGACCACGCGCAGTCCGTCCAACTCAGCCTGCGCCGGAGCGTCGCCATACCCCGAGCACAGCAGCGTGACCCGGTGGCCGCGCGCCGCCAGCCGGCCGAACAGTTCGTGCAGATGGATCTCCGCGCCGCCCGCGAACGGATTGGTCCGATCGTTCCAGTTGACGAGAAGAATGTCCCGCAGCGCTTTCACTGTCCGACGGTCAGCCTCGTGGCCAGCACCTCGGGAAGTCCCGCGTCGCGAATCTTGCGGGAGGCCTTGTCGATGTCGTACTCGACCCGCCGCGCCACCACTCGCCGCGTGACCGGATCGAACAGGTTGTACGAGGCGCGCCAATCCCCATCGCGCGGCTGCCCCACGCTGCCCACGTTGATCAGGGCGCGATCGTCCAGCCGGATGTCGACCACCTCTTCCTCGATCACTTCCAGACGGCCGCCCCGGAGGAACACGCGCAGCGGGACGTGCGAATGGCCGACAAAGCAGATGGGCTCCTCGCACGCTTCGAACGCGTTCCAGGCCTCCTGCTCCGTGAGGATGTAATGCCAGGCCGGCGGATCATCCGGGGACGCATGCACGTAGTGCACGTCGCCCTCTATGAACTGGTAGGGGTGGGCCGCCAGTGCCGTTCGGTTGGCCGCGGTGAGCGCCTCGGCGGTCCAGCGAATCGCCGACCGCGCCACCTCGTTGAAGTTGTCCGCCTGCTTGAGATCGCAGGCGGCCAGGTCATGGTTCCCCAGAACGGTGGCCACGGCCTCGTTCCGAATGACTTCCAGACACTGGTTGGGGTCCGCGCCGTAGCCGACCACATCGCCCAGACAGATGATCTGGTCCGCGGCCTCCTGGCGAATGTCCTCCAGGACCGCTTCCAGCGCTTCCAGGTTTCCGTGGATGTCGGAGATCACCGCGATCATGAGTCTGCTCCCGCTGCGCGCGCTTCCTTGGAGATCCTGTCCAACACCGCGTTCACGAAACCCCCTGCTTCGTCTGATCCGAATTTCTTGGCCAAGTCCACGTACTCGTCGATGGAAACCTCATCCGGGATCCAGCGCCAGTATAGAATCTCGGCGGCGCCAAGTCGCAGTAAGGATCGATCCACCACGGCCATTCGGTCCGTGCCCCATCGATCCACCGCTCCGTTCAGGATCTCGTCCAGGTGAGTCGCGTGCGCTCCGACCGTCTCCAGGAGTTCCTGGGCAAAGCGGACAGCTTCTTCGTCGCCGTTCTCCGGATCCAGCCCGGCCAGCGCCTCTTCCATTCCCTTGCCCGTAACGTCCACGCGGTAGAGCGCCTTGAAGGCGGTCTCTCTCCCCAATCGTCGGCGTCCCATCAGGCGTTCTTCAGCTTCTCAAGCACAGATATCATCTCCAGGGCCGCGAATGCGGCGTCTCGCCCCTTGTTGCCCTCGGCGCCGCCGGATCGCGCCAGCGCCTGATCCACGTCATCCGTGGTCAGAACGCCAAGGATCACGGGAATCCCCGTATCCAGTCCGGCCCGAGCCACGCCGCGGGCGCACTCACCCGCCACGAAGTCGAAGTGCGGGGTTCCCCCGCGGATGACCGCCCCCAGGCAGATCACCGCGTCGTACCGACCCGTACCCGCCGCCACCTTGGCCGCCAGGGGGATCTCGAAGGCGCCGGGAACTCCTACCTCGTCCACGTTCGCGAGGTCCACGCCACTCTCTTCAAGTGCTTGAATTGCCGCGACTTTCAGCTTCTTCGTCACGAAGTCGTTGAACCGGGCCACCACCAGCGCCAGGCGCCGCCCGCTCCCGGCCCGATCGCCGTCAAACGTTGCCATCGCCCGCGCTCTCCGTCGGCCAATCCGGGAGGATGTGCCCCAGCTTGTCCCGCTTGGTCGCCAGATAGTGGGCATTCTCGGGTTTCGGACGCACCGAGATCGGCACCCGCTCCACGATCGTGAGCCCGTAGCTCTCCAGCCCGATCCGCTTGGCCGGGTTGTTCGTGAGCAGTCTCATCCGGCGGACCCCCAGGTCCACCAGAATCTGCGCCCCAATGCCGTAGTCCCGCTCATCCGCCTTGAATCCGAGCATCTCGTTGGCCGAAACCGTGTCCGCCCCGCGATCCTGCAGGTTGTAGGCCCGGAGCTTGTTGGCCAGCCCGATCCCGCGTCCCTCCTGCCTCATGTAGAGCACCACGCCCAGCCCGGCCTGGTCGATCTGCTCCATGGCCAGCGTAAGCTGGTCCCCGCAGTCGCAGCGGCGGGACCGGAAGATGTCCCCGGTCAGGCACTGCGAGTGCACGCGAATCAGCGGATCGCCATCCGCCAGATCGGCCGGGTTGCCCTTCACCAGGGCCACGTGAAGGTCCTCCTCGTCCGGGTTGGAGTACAGACGAAGGGTCCAGTCGCCGAAGTCGGTGGGCAGCGGAGTCTCCACCAGACACTCCACCAGCATCTCCGAGCGGCGCCGATGCTTGATCAGGTCCTCGATCGAGATCAGCGTGAGCCCGTGTTCCTTGGCGAAGGGCACCAGATCCGGAAGGCGCGCCATGGTCCCGTCCTCGTTCAGGATCTCGCAGAGCACGCCGGCCTCTTCCAGTCCGGCCAGGCGGCAGAGGTCCACGACCGCCTCCGTGTGACCGGCCCGCCGTAGCACGCCCCCCTCCACCGCGCGCAGCGGAAAGATGTGTCCGGGGATGCCGAAATCGCTCGGCGAGGCGTCGGGGTCGGCAAGCTTGGCGATCGTGATGGAGCGTTCCTTCACGCTCACCCCGGTGGTGATTCCGTCCACCGCATCCACCGAGACCGTGAACGGCGTCTGCATCTTGGCCGTGTTGCGGTCCGTCATGAGCCGCAGTTCCAGGCGGTCCGCGATCTTGGGCGCCAGCGGCGCACAGAGCACGCCGCGTCCGTACCGCGTGATGAAGTTGACCGCTTCGGGCGTGACCAACTCCGCGGCCATCACGAGATCGCCTTCGTTCTCGCGGTCCTCGTCGTCTACCACAACGATGATCTTGCCGGCGGCAAAGTCCTCGATCGCTTTCTCGATGGAGTCCAATGCAACGCTCCTTCCCGCGGGGTCCGCAGGCGCAGTTTCGGTTCCGCTCACGATCTCGTCTCCTCCAGTCTTGCAACGTAGCGCGCGAGAACATCGATTTCCAGGTTCACTCGCGAGCCGGGCGCCAAGTCACCCAGGTTGGTCTCGGTCAGCGTGGTCGGAATCAGGGCCACGGAGAACGCGCGGCTCTCCACTTCGGCCACGGTCAAACTCACGCCGTTCACCGCCACCGAACCCTTGAAGGCCAGGAAGCGGGCCAGCTCCTCGGGGACCGCCACGGTGACCCAGCGCTGGGTTCCCTCCTGGCGGGTCTCGCGGATCTCCCCGAGCCCGTCCACGTGGCCCTGGACGATGTGTCCGTCCAGCAGATCGCCCGCCCGCAGCGGCAACTCCAGGTTCACG
>BQJX01000023.1 GCA_021604925.1 Gemmatimonadota bacterium | reverse complement strand
CGTTAGAGAGGGGGGCTTGAATGAAGGTTCTCATTGTCGTGGCGGCCCTGCTGCTTGCGGTCGTGCCCAGCGCGATTGCTGCGGACTACGGTTGGAATCTTAGCGGTAGCGCGACAGACCCGTGGGTCAACATGGGAGAAGTGGTCGCGGGTGAGCCCTTTCAGCTTTACCTATGGCTGGCCTGCTCGCCACACGACGGAATGGCCGCGGCCGAGTTCAGCCTCGTCCACACATACGTCAACGGCGGCTTTACTCCGCTCCATGGAGCACTGAACGCGGGAAACAGCACGGATCTGCTGCTGGCCATCGGAGGCTGCCCTGTCGGACCGGTCCTCGTTGGCGTTTGGTCTCTGATCGACTTCGTTGCGGAAGGCGGGCAAGCGTGTCTCGGGCCCTCTCCCGGTGGACTCAATGCTACGGTTGACTGTGACCCCATCGACCCGCAACCCCGCGAGAACGCCGTGGTTGGCCATGGCACGAATGGGGTCTACCCGTGCCAGTTTGGCGGCATAGAGCATTGTGTGGGCACTGGGAGAGGGGGTCTTACGTGGGGTGAGACCAAGGCCCTGTATCGGTGACCCGTCTCTAACTAGGGTTTGCAGCAGACGATCACCGCGGCGCATACTGGATTGAGGTCGGAACCGGGCTCCGCGCCTGGCGGACAATCGCCATCGGCATCTTCGCCATCCGCGGTGCTCGCAGCTGAAACCCGTGCCGTTAGGCCGAGACCTGGGAGCGCGAGCTTGATTCTCGCCATGGTAATACTCTCTTTGGTGGCGTTTCCACCCGGCGACCCCGAAGCCCAGCGGGCAGCGGGGGCGCCCGCTTTCACAGTGATCGTGGAGGCAGATCGGGTCGCACCCCGTAGCCATGTCGCCAGGGCAAGAGTGCGTGACCCGGAAGAGGTCTTTCCAGCTGAGTTGCTCGAAATGCTCGACCGGGCGGACTCCGCAGAACCCTTCATCTGGAACCCAGATCGGAATGGTCCCACGCGATTTGGAAGCTGTATGACGGGTGGTGACCTAGACGCCCTCGTCGCGGCCATTCGAGATCCACGGCGCTACAGCTGGCGCGACGCTTGGGCTTGTCTTCCATGCACTGAGCCCCCGTTGCCTCCTCAGCTCGGAGTGGTGTTCTACGCCGGCGACACACAGCTTACACTCGTGAGTACCCCCCGTTTCATGAACCTAGTGTTCACGGAACCGTGGGCGGTCTCGCTGACAGCCGTAGGCGCCATCTTTGACCCCGGCGTCTTGTCACAGTTGGGAAGGAGCGAGTTTCCTGAGATCGAGTGGGACGCGGTTCGTCCATTCGGCCTGAGTGAAGACCCCTATTGGCTGCCCGGCCCGATTTGGCCTAACTAGGGTTTGCAGCAGACGATCACCGCGGCGCATACTGGGAAGTAGCTCGAAGTCGGGCTCCGTGGCGAAATGACATCCGCCATGTTTGTCTTCGCCATCCGCGGTGCTCGCAGCTGAAACCCGTGCCGTTAGGGAGCTACCCATGAGGGGTCCCCTTTGGATCTTCGTCTTCCTGCTGCCCTTCGCGAGTTCGTGCGCTACTGGCGATTCCTCGCAGCAGCCTGACCCGGAGCTTCTGGCCGCGATCCACGAGCCACCGCGAGTGACCTTCGAGCACCTCGCGCCGATCGGCATTGTTGAGATGACGTACCAGGCGTCCGTGCCGCTCCTGGCACCTCCCGGAGGCCACTCGGAACGATTCGAGTTCACGAACGTCTTTGCGGGCCAGTTCCCGAAGCTCTACTCGGGTCAACTGGCGGAACTCGTTTGGGTTGACCTAAGCGAGGGCGCAGACGGGGACCAAGCTCTCTTTCGCCTGACCTTCTCAGGAGTCGATCTCGTGATAGGGAGTCATTCCATCGCCTTGATTCCGGAGCGGGGTCAGCGACTCGTCGCGCGAAGCGATGCTGTCGCCAGCGCTATCCAGACCATGTCCAAGCTCTCCGTTGTTGGGGGAGTCGGCGTGCTCTAGCCGCAGCTCCCTAACTAGGGTTTGCAGCAGACGATCACCGCGGCGCATACTGGATGGAGGTCGGAATCGGGCTCCGCGCCTGGCGGACAACCTCATCGGCGTCTTCGCCATCCGCGGTGCTCGCAGCTGAAACCCATGCCGTTAGGCACGACATGTTTCGAACTAAGACGTGCATCGTACTCGGCGCTGGGGCTAGCAAGCCGCTGGGGTTCCCCGTGGGCAGCGAGCTGTTGTATCAGCTGATCGACGATCTTGGCTCGCCGGTCGGGACGGTAAGGCAGCTTGCGCTCGACGCCGGATTCGGTGAAGGGATTGTGGACTTCCTCGCGGTGCTCAGGGAGAGCCCGCTTCCTTCTGTTGACTTGCTGCTTGAGAAGCGCCCCGCTTTCGTCGACATCGGCAAGTTCTGTATCGCCGCAGCCATCACGCAGTTCGAGGAGGGTGCGCCGTTCATCGCCGGCAGCAACCGTACTGACTGGCTCAGGTACCTGTTCACAGAGATGGACTCAGGAGCGTCCCTCGATTCGTTTCTCGATAATCAAGTGTCCTTCGTAACGTACAACTACGATCGCTCCCTGGAGCACTTCTTCTCTGTGGCACTTGGGGCCACCTACGGACTCCCTCGTGCCGAGTGCGCGAACGTTGTTCGAGAGATCCCAATCTGCCACGTACATGGACAGCTGGGTCACTATCCGGGCCTGGGGGAGTGGTCTCGACCGTACAGCCCCACTCAGGAGCAGTCGCACATCAAGGAGTGTGCGTCGCAGATTCGGATTCTGCACGAGGGGTCGAAGGACGACGAGGCTGTAACCATGGCACGAGCCCTCTGTGAGAGCGCGGAGGTAGTGGGGCTCATCGGCTTCGGGTATCACCCCACGAACGTCGCACGCCTGGAACCGGCGGCTTGGCACGCGAACTCTCGGACGTTTGGTAGCGCGTTCGGAATGACGCCCGCAGAGACAAGACGGATCGGAGGACGATTTGGACGAGAGATCGACTTCACGGATTCGACGGACGACGCGCTCGGCTTCCTCCGGCGCAGTGAGTTCCTTCGCTGGTGTGCCTAACTAGAGTTTGCAGCAGACGATCACCGCGGCGCATACTGGGAGTAGTTCGGAATCGGGCTCCGCGCCGGGCGGTCGCGCCGTCGTCGGCATCTTCGCTATCCGCGGTGCTCGCAGCTGAAACCCATGCCGTTGGGCGGAGAAGTCCAAGTGCCGATCATCCTCCGGTGTCGCCAGTGCGGATACTCACGAGAGATGACGCCGTCGCTTCGGCGCTCGTGGGGCAGCCGGATCGGGAGGGCGATCACCCGCACGAGCCTACGGACGATCGCGGACCGAGCACTATGCACAAAGTGCCAACGGCGCGGCGCCCTTGTGGATGTGACTGGTCGCGACAGGTCCAGGATAGGCCCCGGCACTGGGGCTGGGTCCTTTCCGTCGAAGCGGGCGACAGCCTCGCGACGGCAGATTGCGTTCCTTGTGAGTGGCCTGAAGGGACACGGAGACCCGATCTTCCATCGACCCGACTGTGCATGGTTTCAGAGGATTCGGACGGATCGAGCCATTCCTCTCTACAGTCGGGAGGAGGCAATGGAGAGCGGGTATCGTCCGTGTAGGCGGTGCAAGCCGTAACCATTCCAAGGCGCTGCGTCCCGCCCAACTAGGGTTTGCAGCAGACTATCACCGCGGCGCATACTGGGATGAAGGCGAGATCCCGCCGATGACGGTCGACGCAACCTGCCGGGCCGCATCGCCCGTTCTGCGGTGCTCGCAGCTGAAACCCATGCCGTTAGCGGCACTAGGAGGTTCCAGATGTTTCGAGCGGCCCTTCTGCTAGTCGCTGCGTTCGCGCTCTGGCCCCCGGCCGCCCGTGCAGACGTCTGGATGGCTGTACGGGTTAGCGCCAGCGAAACGGAATGGGATGTGTGGACCACGGAACCGTTCCTGGGTGAGAGGACTCTCTACCTCTGGGGGCTGTTGTGGGGCGGTACCTGTGAGCTCGACTTCAGCTTTGCCACGCCGTTCGAAGTGGTGGGGTTGAAGATGCGTCCCGGATTCGAGAACCGTGGTTCGGCGGAGTCGCCTTTGATCACTCCGGACACCGTGCTTTCCTATGGCTTGTACCTGATCGGCGAGCTAGATGTTCGGGACGCTGTCGGAACGGGTGGTCGGGTTTGCTTCGAACCGTCCCCGGACACTCAACGTGCCTGCGTGCTGGAGTGTGGGGTTGGCGAGTGGTACCAACCGGACTTCATAGGGTTCCGGACCACAGGCCTCCAGTACTGTCCGCAGCCAACAACAAGCTGTTTCCCGATCAGTGTGGAGGCGGAGTCGTGGGGCCGGATCAAGGCTCCCTACCGGACCGCTAACTAGGGTTTGCAGCAGACGGTCACCGCGGCGCATACTGGGAGTAGCTCGGAATCGGGCTCCACGCCTGGCGGAGAAGCACTAGGTGCCTCTCCGCCATCCGCGGTGCTCGCAGCTGAAACCCATGCCGTTAGGGGCATTTGGAGGCGCCATGAGGATCGCGACGCTGGTGTTGGTGTTTGGCACCGCCCTTGTGGATCCCGTTTGCTCGGCGGAGTTCTGCCCGGTGTATGGTTGGGGACTCGACTGCTACTACTCCACCACCGGCTACTCGATTGGATACAACACGGATTCGACCGTGGCACTTTGTGCCCAAGACACCACGGTCTGCATCCGTTCTTCACCGTACAAGCATGTGGTTTCCATCAGCGCATCCGATGCTGATCCGCAGGTCAACAGGGGGCCGCTCGAGCCGGGGCAAGACTTGTTCGTCTGGCTTCTGTGCACCGAAAGGTCGTACGGCATCTCGTATGGATTCGTTTACAGCCAGTACGCGGTCGAAACAGACATGGATGTGCACGACTACGTTCCGATTGTGGGTACGGGCGAGTGGATCGCGGATCCCGACCCATTTCCCAAGTCGCTCCTTACCATTAGGGTGACGGAGGGCGGCTGTGTCTTTCCGACGCCGCTGCTGATGGGGCGTCTACGAATCGGCAACCCAACGTCCAACGAGATCGTTCCTTGGGGGAGAATCAAGGCGCTCTATCGCTAGCCCCTAACTAGGGTTTGCAGCTGACGAACACCGCGGCGCATACTGGATGGAGATCGGAATCGGGCTTCGCGCCTGGCGGACAATCGCCATCTGACTCTGCGCCATCCGCGGTGCTCGCAGCTGAAACCCATGCCGTTGGGCATCGGCTAGAGAAGGGCGGCTCTGATGAAGCGCTTTGCAGCGATCCTCTGGGTGGCGGTAGGCGTGGCCGTTCTCTCAACGGCCGCGAGGGCTGATGTGGCAGTCGATCTCGTGCTCAGCTCGAGTCTGGTCGCCGAAGAGACTGAGGGTCCGCCGTTTAAGGGCGACAAGACCCTCTATCTGTATGTGTCAGGCGGCCTCGTCGACGTCGAGTTCGGATTCGTTGGCGATCTTGAGGTCGTTCAACTCGACCTGCAACCAGGGCATGTGAATACGGGCACACTTGAATCGCCCGTCATCTCGGCAACTTCTGGGTGTATCTCCGATACCAGCTACGTTGCAGCGGTCGTGGTGCGTGACTCCTCGGGTGATGGTGGCCATCTGTGCTTCGGGTATTCAACGCAGAACAGTCGGTCCTGCTGGCGCCCGTGTGGCGGGAGTGACCCAGACGAATGGTATTGGTTCACATCGCAGCGCGGGTATCGCACGGATGGCACGTCAGCGTGTGGCGTGTACGATGCCGCATGCTTGTCGCCGTTAAGCGTCGACTCAAGCACTTGGGGGCGCGTGAAGGCAGGCTACAGGTGAGTCTGTCGATGCCCAACTAGGGTTTGCAGCAGACGATCACCGCGGCGCATACTGGGTTGAGATCGGAATCGGGCTCCGCGCCTGGCAGGCAGTCGCCATCTGGTCCTTCGCCATCCGCGGTGCTCGCAGCTGAAACCCATGCCGTTATCCCTTGGTCAGGAGAGTACTTGCGGCGAGTCAGACCAGAGACAGCAAGAGGCACGTTCGCGACCATGTGCTTCCGGGATGTCGCGGATCGGGACTACATCGCCGCCAGGTCGGCACACCGCCTTGGGCTGCATGAGCCGTTCCTGTGGGGTGCGGCACAAGCGGTTGAGAAGTACCTCAAGGCGATTCTCCTGTTTCACGCGGTGCCCGCCGAGCGTGTTGGGCACAACGTGAAACAAGCGCTCACCCTTGTCCAGCGGATCGAGTGTTTGGATCTGCGCTGGCCCGAAGAGCTTCCAGTGTTCGTGCACAGACTCCACCTCATGGGTCCGAACCGCTACCTTGAGAATGGCTACTCGGTCGAGTCGGGCGATCTTCATCGACTCGACGCCACTGTCTGGCATGTGCGTCGCTACTGCCTTCCAGTCGGCGTCGGATCAGCCGCCTCGGCCGAGTCGGTCGCGCGCCGTGTTGCGGCCATCAACAGGGATCTGTTCGATCGGCATCCCGAACGGTACCGGATTCCCGGGGGACACCTGGAAGAGGTCATCGCCTTGAAGCGGGAGGACTGGAAGCCCGCCCGCACCGCGCTGATGTGGAGGAACGCCTACTACAGCCGTACGCGTCTGGTTCAGATCCGTTGGCGGTCAGAGTCTCGGAACTCGCCCCTTCTTCTGCACCCTGAGTTCTATCCGCATCTCAAGGGCCTTGTGCAGCTGCCGAGAGCGTACGCGGCGAGATCCGAAGAGCTTGGGTATAACTAGGGTTTGCGGCAGACGATCACCGCGGCGCATACTGGGAGCGGCTCGAATCGGGCTCCGCGCCTGGCGGACAATTGCCATCGGCAACTTCGCCATCCGCGGTGCTCGCAGCTGAAACCCATGCCGTTGGGCGGACGATACCGCGTATCTATGAGGAGACTCATGGCAGACAAAGAGCCCGAACCCAAACAGCCACCGTGCTTTGTCATCATGCCGATCTCGGACGAGCCTGGATACGACAAGGGGCATTTCGGTCGCGTATACGAGCACCTGATCAAGCCGGCATGCAAGGTAGCGGGCTATCAGGCGGTTCGCGCTGACGACACGACGAAGACTAACTACATCATGATCGAGATTCTCCGACGAACCCTAGACAGCCCCTTGGTCCTTTGTGATCTGAGCGGACGCAACCCAAACGTCATGTACGAGCTGGGCCTTCGGCAAGCCTTCAACAAGCCAGTTGTCCTCATCAAGGACGGCAGGACTGAGAAGGTGTTTGATATCCAGGGGCTCCGGTTTCTCGAGTACGACGAGACCCTGAGGGTAGATGCTGTTCGAAAGGACAGCGAGAAGCTGGTCACTTTCCTAAAGGAAACGGCGGAAGGTGGAAGGCAGGACGTCAACTCAATCGTTGACCTCTTGGCGATACGGGCCGCGACTTTGCCGACTAGCCCTGAACTCTCCCAGGAAACCGGCCTCATTCTGAGCCATCTCGAAAGTCTAGCCAGCCGCATGAGTGCACTCGAAGACGCGCAAAAGCCACGGTCCCTGAGGGTGCGGCGTCCTTCCCCAAGGGGGATAGTCCTTCCCTCTGGAGAAACAGTGGCAGGCGGAGAGACGCTCTATCTGAATGGCGAGCCGTATGGTGAGATCTTGGGCCAGGATGACGACGAACTGATCTTGTTGAGGAAGGGAAACCTGACGCTTGTCAAGACAGACTCGGATGTTGGACAGAAGTTGAGCACGCTTCCCTTCTAGCGCCGCCCAACGAGCCAATGAAGCTGATGGATCCCGCTTGTCACGCCCCATGCTTGCGCGTGGGGGGCGCCAAACGGGCCCACAACCAATTGGCCGCGCCGAGTTGCTGCATCCTCGCGCTTCGCGACTGCGCGATCGCGGGGCCACGCGCCAAGCAATGCCAGAATCGCCACGAGGAGCGACGCGACCGGAACGAACACATTCGCTATAACATGCGCTTCCACCACGGCAACGACCCCTTTCTCAGCAGTCCATCCAGATCCTGATCGACCTCCTGTAGAGCGCTGGCGGCGTCTTCGTAGCCCTCCGGGGCGACACGGATCGGGTTGAAGCCAGGGCCACTGGTTGGGACCCAATCGTCGTATGGCTGAAGTTCGTCCACTTGTTTGACGAGCTTCGCTCGTCGCTTCTCGAGGCTAGTGACCTGTCTCGACCGTTGCCCGTCAAGGAACCTGATCCAGCCTACTAGGGCGGCCAGGACCGTTGCCGCACCGCCGTACCACGTCTGGATCCACCCCCATCCCATGCCCATCACATCGCTGAATGTCTCCATGGTCTGAGGCTAGCAATTCTCCATACAATGGACAACCTACCTTGCCCGCCCAACTAGGGTTTGCAGCGGACGATCACCGCGGCGCATACTGGTAGACGTTCGGAATCGGGCTCCGCGGCTGGCGCGGGCCGCCTCGCGCCTTCTTCGCCAGCCGCGGTGCTCGCAGCTGAAACCCATGCCGTTGAGCAAACCTATTCTCGCTTCTGCCGAGAGGCGGCGCGGGCGAGCGTCGTTGCGCCTTTTCTCAACGCAGCGGCCAGAGTTCGGAGGATTCGTGCACGAGCCTCTGGGCCCGGGTCACTGAGTTGCCACAACGCCGTGCCAATTGCACTCGTCAGGGTGTTCAATACCGCCCCTGCAAAGATGTCCACGATCCCCTCCTCTCAGTAGAGTGTGTCTACCTCAAGGGGTGGATGCGGGAGCTAGTGACCGACTCGCGGCCTTCTCTGGCACTGCAGAGGGCTACTACGCTGTCCCTTTGCTTGGCCGGCTGGATAGGAATGATGGTCCTGAATCTGTAGTCCCAGGTTGGTGCACGGTCGCCCAACTAGGGTTTGCAGCAGACGATCACCGCGGCGCATACTGGGTGTAGTTCGGAGCCGGGCTCTGCGGCAGGCCGAGAAGCGCCAGGTGCATCTTCGCTATCCGCGGTGCTCGCAGCTGAAACCCATGCCGTTAGAGATCGGAGAAGGCCGGGCCAGGGAAGAGAAAGTTCTCACCAGGTGTCATTGGTGAGGCGGGCTCTTCGGTCATCTGCGCCTCTCGTCTCTCAGGAATGCACTCCGTGGATTGGTTCCAGGTCGACCGACTGCCGATTGCGTTCTTGGTCCCGTGTCGTCTGGTCGCTGGGGTTGTCCGCGACCTCACGTTGTTCTCCCGGCCGCCCCGTTTCCCCGCGTCCGGCGCGATAGGCTCATCGAACGGATTGGACTTCGTGCTGGCCGGTTGTCGCTGGCCAGCGGCGGCCCGTGGTTCTTCGCATACGGCCGCCGCGGTATGGTTGCTTCTCGCCTGTCTGCCTTCCTCGCCTTCGTAGCGGCGAGCCGGGGAAGTGGGAGATCCGGGAACGGCTGGGTTCCTTGCCGTCCGTCAGCGCCCTTCTCCGGGGGCTTGTGTTGGATCTCTAACTAGGGTTTGCAGCAGACGATCACCGCGGCGCATACTGGATGGAGTTCGGAATCGGGTTCCGCGCCTGGCGGTCGATCCGTCATCGACATCTTCGCCATCCGCGGCGCTCGCAGCTGAAACCCATGCCGTTAGGCACGAGCGAAGGTCGTCAGATGCCGGCATCAATCATCGCAAGGGTTGCTGCGGTCGTGCTGGTCGCCGTTCCCGCCGCGTGGAGCCAGGGCGCCGTTCCTGGTCCTGACCTTTGGACGGTTTCCGCGTCCGCGACGGATCCTTTTCGCGACGACCGCGGCGCCAGCGAATGGCGCCAGAACTCTCTACTTGTGGCTCGCGTCCACTCCCGCGGACTCTGTGTCTTGGGGCGATATCATCGTGCAGTCGCAGGGTCCCGGCCTCACCCTCGGGCCGCTTGTTGCCGAGTCCGGGGTCGAAGTAAGCCCCGGATTGTCGGGCCCAGGGAGCGGGCACTACATAGTGGAGTTCATTTCACCGGGCTGCGTCGGGGGGCCGACTCTGGTGGGGACGTTCGCGGCTACCGATTGGGGCGGACGGGTCTGCTTTGCCCTCGACAGTGCGTGGCCTTGTTCTTGGGCCTGCGACTGGGAGGAACGTGGCGCCACGTTGGCAGACTATCAGGGCTTCTCCAGCTCGGGCCCTCCCTGCGTCGACAGCGCCGGGCCGAGGCAGGAATGCGGGTCGTATCCGGCGGTCGACTCTGGAACTTGGGGAAAGACGAAAGCGCTCTATCGCAACTAGCCTAACTAGGGTTTGCAGCAGACGATCACCGCGGCGCATACTGGGGTGTAGATCGAACTCGGGCTCCGCGTGTGGTTTGAAGGTGCCAGGCGGATCATCGCTATCCGCGGTGCTCGCAGCTGAAACCCATGCCGTTAGACTGAGGGGCAAGAGTGGCCTCGTCTCTCCTGCTATTGGTGCTCGCAACGATCGCTCTGGTTGAGATCGAGATTCGGGATCATCCTCCCATCTCCGTTCAGGTCCCAGATGGTTGGTTCCATAGCACGGACCCGAGATCTACTGGGGCGCGCTTCGGGCCGGTCTTCTTTACGGCTTCGAACTTTGGACCCGATGGCTTTCTCGTAGTAGCGAGTGCAGACACCGTTCGGGACTCGAGCGGGCAGCCCACATCGGTCCTTCGCTCTCGAGATTGGGCCGCGTTTCGTGAGCAGCTGCCGCCGGGTGCCGTGTACGTGGAGCTTCACTGTCCCAGCCCGGGCCGCGTGCTGGCTCCAACCGCGTTCTATCGACTTTCACCCGAGGACGGTCCAGCCCACGCCCTGAAGCATCTGCGGGACTCTGATCCCACAGAGATTCACGACGATCTGACTGTCTACAGGACCATGTTCAACCGCTGGGGTGGAACGTGGGCGGCGCAGCTCGTCGCGCGGTCTCCCGTACGTCAGGAGGACGTTCTGGCAGGTCTGGCCTCGCTCCGTTCGATCTCGTTCCCGGAGAGTCCGATTCTCACCGAGATCCAAGCCATCGAGCGGGCCATTGAGGCTCTTCCACCTGGCTTCGAGCTCGATCGCTCCAAGTTGAGTTCCTATCACGAGGGGTCGCAGGAGATCACGTGTGTCGGATTGGAGCCGGGATTCCGTGTGCGATTCACTGATACATCGGGAGAGAAGCGAACATTCGTGGTTTTGGTACGCGAGGACGGCTCTGTGGAAGTGCCTCTTGAGTCTAACTAGGGTTTGCAGCCGACGAACACCGCGGCGCATACTGGGTGAAGATCGCAGTCGTGCACTGCGGCGAAAATGACATCCGTCATGTTTGTCTTCGCTTCGCGGTGCTCGCAGCTGAAACCCATGCCGTTAGCTAGGTAAGAAGTCGTGGTCTGGAAGCCATCCCTCAAGATTGAACTGACCGCGATCACGGCGGTCATCTCTCTGTTCGCTGCCTTACTCGCCCTCTACTGGAGTCATCAGAACTTCATGTACCTCCACGTGGATGTTCGAGAGCATCTCGTCGCGAACATTCTCGCTATCAGCCTTGGCAACGAGCAAGGGGAGACTGGATACGAGATCACGCTGGCAGTTGGGAATGCGGGGAACAGAACGGCGGCCCTCACCGGATCATCGGTTTCTATCGAAGGGCCCGGTCAGCTCGGCTCCATCCAGGTTCCCGCAGCGGATCTTGACCCCGTTGCGATTGCCCCAGGAGACATCATCCTCCTGAAGCTCTTCTACGGTATCGCCAAGGAGACGGTTGCCAGGCTCGGTCCAGACGGTGAGCGTGTGCGGGCAACGCTTCAAATCACTGTCCTCGACAACGAGGGCGCCCGCCACGACGTTGAGGAGGAGCTGGGTAGCTTGTCGCTCCGCGATGTTCTGCTTGTGGCTCTGGACTTCTCAAGTGTCCCGAGGCGAGTAGATCTGTTGCCAAGCGCTGTTTCCGAGGTACGAGACATAGCATTCGTGGCACACATGGACTCCGCGTCAGCCGGTCGTATGATCCTGATGACAGAGGATGGCCCAGTTCCCCAACCCCTAGAGGCGGACAGTGTTGGAGCGGTCGAACGGGATAGTACGGCACAAGCTAACTAGGGTTTGCAGCCGACGATCCCCGCGGCGCATACTGGGCTGTCGGTGGGTCCCGCTGATGACGGTCGACGCAGCCTGCCGGCCGCGTCGCCCGTTTCGCGGTGCTCGCAGCTGAAACCCATGCCGTTAGGACCGCCATGGCAGAAAACGACAGGATCGAGAAGTACCGCACGACCCACGAAAAGCGAGCGCTCCGAATTCACGAAGCGCTTCACCATGACAAGTACGGCGGCGTTCTGTCTCATCTATACGGCTGTCTGGACTCGCTGGACTCGAAGGCGACCGCCGCAATCACGCTGAACGGCGTCGTGTTCGTCGTTGCCTCTCTACTGATCTCGAACGCTGGGTCTCCAGGAGCTTTCTGGTGCTTCGTGGCGACGATTGCGTTCAGCTTCGTGTCTTGTGGCTTGGCTGTCTCCGTAGTCAAGGTCCACTGGGCTCGTCCGGAGGATCTTGACCGGCTAGAAGACTACCTCCCTCGACTGTTCCAGCTTCGGTCCTCCCGAACGCGGGCCTATAGGTGGGCCCTTGCCCTGGCGGCAGGCGGCATGATCACGCTGGCAGCAGGCGCGATCATTATCGGACTGGCGACCCTCTAGCGGGATCCTAACTAGGGTTTGCAGCAGACGATCCCCGCGGCGCATACTGGGTATAGATCGGAATCGGGCTCCGCGCCTGGCGGACGATCGCCATCTGATCCTCCGCAATCCGCGGTGCTCGCAGCTGAAACCCATGCCGTTAGGCCGATACATGTGTGAACTGAACTGCTTCGACTTAGACTCGACCCTGAAGTCCTTGGCACGCATTCTATCCACTGAGCCAGAGGAACTTGGCGCGCGTTTGCTGGGCGGCCAGCACGTGTTGCCCGGCCACGATCCCCCGCCTCGGCTTGAATCTGTGGTGTGGTTTCATGCCACGAGAATCCCCCGTAACACGAGGTTTGATAGTGGGTTGCTCCCCACGCCGCTGATGCGAAAGCGGCTGCTGGAGACCCTCCACAACCTCGCAAGAGAACTCGATCTGTGCTCAGAAGCGGAGTGGGAGAGGATGGTCTCGACCATGTCCTCGCAGCAGTTGCGCTGGAAGCACTCCTTGCCGGCCGCAGACGATGGACCCCACGGATTCCTGACGAGAGAGGTGATTCTAGACCCGGGAGAGCTCCCGATATTCGACTACACGTACGCCCCCGAGTACCTACAGAACCTCTGCAGCGCGTTCCCGCAGGATGTCGGCACAACGCTACTGGCCGCGTACCGGGACCGCACCTCCCGAGCGATCGTCAAATTCCGCTCCTCTGAACATCTGGCGGGCGTCATTCCGTGTGCTGTGACCTATGCGCGGGTGAGATTGAGCGGGCAACCGCTAAGGGAAGGCTGTAGCCACGGATTCAGTGGATCCGGTACCCCAATTCCGTCCGAGGACGTGATCGGGATAGAGTGGCTCCAAGAGAGCACGGCCTAACTAGCGCTTGCAGCTGACGGCTTGGCGTCGTCACGGTCCTGGCAGAGCCAGGACCGCGCCAACGCGTCGCCGCAGCTGAAGCGCAACACGTTAGAACTACACCGCGCTAAAGTGAGGCATAACGCTTGACGATAATACCGCAAGGCGTTACTATTCGTCTGTGATCCAATCCTTCCGAGACAAGGAGACCGAAAGGGTCTTCGCCAGGGCGCGATCGCGCCGGTTTTCGGGT
>BQJX01000022.1 GCA_021604925.1 Gemmatimonadota bacterium | reverse complement strand
TGCCGGTGGTTCGCGCGGACGGGTTGTTCCTGGCGTTCATCGCTCCGACCGAAGGCGGAACGGTGGTGCTTCGACACGCACCCGCGTCCGTGCGCACCGGAGCCCTGCTGTCGGGGATGGGGCTTCTGCTCTGCGTGGTCGGGGTATGGATGACCCGCCGCGACGGACCGGACCTGCGCGCCGCCGTTCGCAATGACGAACGCCGCAACCACACCCGCAACGAACGATCGGCTACGGGGTCTTCGACCGCGTGGAGCGTGGCAACATTGTCCGTGTTATTGCTGGTGGGTGTTACCATTGGTATCTCATGGCGGCTGGATGTCGGGGAGTGGAGCGCCGAACGCGAACGAAGTTCACTTCCCGCCGCTGCCGTTCGCGCCTGGACGGGTGAGGCTGGCGCGGCGTTTTCGGCCGGCGCCTGGGACGGCGCCGCGCGGCTGTTGCGGGCGGCAGCCGCGCGCACGCCCGGCAGCGCGGAGATTTACTATCGCCTCGGCCTGGTCGAGCAACGCGGCGATCACCCCGCCGCGGCCCGCGCCGCGTTCGAGCAGGCATTGGCAGTGGATCCCAACTTCGAGCCGGCACGGCAAGCACTTCGTGAGATGAAGTCACGTCTTTGAGTTGCGGGACGTTTGCTTGGATGTGTCCCCCGCGTTAATTTGGAGAAGAGGGGCGGTGCAATTGCTCGCAAGTCTTCATTGCGCCCCGCGGAGGATCCCATGAGTAGCATTGATCAGGTGTTGAGCAAGTTCGATCTGCGGGAGCTCGAGTCGGCGCTGGAACGACGGCGCGGTCGCGAGGAACGCGAGTTGACCCGGCTGGTGGCCAAGCGTCGCACATTGGAGGCGGAGCTTCGCAAGCTGGATGCCCGGATCAAGACGGCACAATCCACGGCCGCTCGGGCCCGAAAGCCCAGCAAGCGCCGCCCGAACGCCCGCCGCCTGAACGACATCTCGCTGGCGGACGCACTCGAGATGGTGCTCAAAGGTCGAAAGCGACCGGTGCACTACAAGACCCTGACGGAAACGGTGGTCGCCCGGAAGTTGTACCGGACAAAGAGCCAGAATCTCCTGTCGACCGTGGCCGTCACCTTGAAACGCGATCGCCGTTTCAAGAAGGTGGAGGCGGGTTACTACGCATTGCGTTGAGCGGACGTCGGTCGGAAGGGTTCGGCCGTTGGGACGATGGACCCGGACCGAGAGGTTGCATTGAAACTGGATCCCGAACTGCTGGAACTGTTGATCTGTCCCGTGTCGGGTGCAGCCCTCCTCCAGGATGGCGACACGCTCGTCTCGCGCGATCCGAAGACCCGTCGTCGCTATCGGATCGAGGATGGGATCCCGATCCTGCTGGTGGCAGAAGCGGAGGAAATGCCGCAGGACGCCTGGCAGGCCCTGATGGACGCGCAGACCTAGCGCGCGTTGCCCGGGGGGGCGGCCGGCGGGACAAAGTCCAACGCGAACGAATGGAACCCGACGAAGCGGATTCGCACCGGATCCGTGCGTCCGTCGTCCGGGGCGCGAACCCCCAGCACAACCTGCGCAGCCATGCGCTCGTCCGAGGTGACCGTGTAGTCCGCGGTGATCGCCCGGAACATCTCCTGCAAGCGGTCGGCGTCGGGGGAGCGGTACCACGCCGGAAGCAGCACGATCGCCGCGACCGGATGGCGCTGCAGGAACTCCGCGGACGGGGCTCGCATCTCCGGGGTGTTGAGCCCGGTCACGTCGATCGTCGGGAGGTTGGAGAAGTAGCGGACCGCACCGGCGTCGGACGTGGCGATTCGCGTGCCGGCGGGAAGGGATTCTCGCAGGCGTTCCCCGAGAAGGCGCTGCACTTCGTTGACGTTGCGGACGTCGTTGTGGAAGTGGCGACTGGCGGTGGATGCTCCGGCACCCCCCGCGATCACCGCGATGCCCAGCAATACCGCCAGCGGAGTCCAGGCCGGCACGGCACGCGGGCCGGCGACGAACCGGAGGCCCATCGCCCAGGCGCCGCCGGTCAGCGCCAGCAGCAGGAGCGGGACCGCCGGAAGCAGATAGCGGACGTGGTAGAACGCGGCGGGATCGCGCGGATCGATCAGCGCCACGTTCGCGAGAACAAATGCGGTTCCGCCCAGCGCCGGCAGCAGCAACTGCATTCGTGAGGTCGGTGCCGGCAGCCGACCGCTGATTCGCGGGATCAGCCCCAGGAGCGCCAGCCAACCCAGGCCCGCCGCGAACGGCGGGACCTGAACGAAGATCCCGCCCACGGCCCGCCCGATTCGACCGGGCAGCGACAGCAGGGACCCCGAGCTCTTGGCGTAGAACGCGGCCGGCAACGCGGCGCCGCTGGCCCACAGGTCGTAGCCCACAAAGGCGGCTCCGACCAGCAGGGGCCCGGCGAGGAACCGGGCCGCGGTGCGCGGACGAAGCGACGGCGTCACCTCGCGCAGCGCCCAGAGAAGCCCCACCAGGATCACGGCCGCGGACTCGGGCCGCGCAGCTCCCGCCAGTCCCAGCCAGATTCCGGCGCGTCCGGGGTGTCCCTGGATCAGCGCGCGGACGCCGAGCGACAGGGTCAGGGCCGCCAAGCCCACTTCCATCCCGGAGAACGCGGCCAGGGCGAACGGGGTGGCCAATGCGACCAGCAGGCCACCCACGGCCGCGGCGTTCTCGCTGCGCGTGATCCGGGCGGCCGCGTCGCCGATCACGGCAATGACGGCCAGATGCAGCAGCGCCCCCACGGCCAGGGTGCCGCGGACCACGCCGTCCACGCCGGCGCTCGCCGGGACGAGAGCGTGGACCAACGCCAACACGAGCGCCCACAGGGGGGCGGTGGCGCCGGTCGTGGGCACCCCGTCCTCGTACGCCAGGAAGCCGTTTGCCCAGAGTCCGCGCCCGTAGACCTGGTGGATCCAGGCGTCGTCGAGCGGAAAGCCCAGCGCTCCCGGATTGGCGGCGCGGCCCGCGAACCACAGGGCCCCCAGGACCGCGGACCCCGCCAGGATCGGCAGGATGCGGGAAGTGCGTCGAGTCAGAAGAAGCTCCTACACCCCTAGATGGTGTGCCGGGGTGACTGTCATCCTACCCTATCTCGTATTCGTTTCTTGACGGAGTCTTTCGGCGATTCTATGGTGCCGTCGTTCGCAGGAGTGCCGTTCGCTTCTGTGGACAAACCGTGACTTCGCATTCGTCCAGGTCGGCGCACTGTCCCCAGCGTCGGTCGCATGTCCCGGGGAAGATCGAGGCGATTTACCGATGAGGAGAAGACCCTTCGTCCAGGGTACTTCCATGCGCAAGCAAGTCCTTCGTCGACGTCGCATCCACACCAGCTTCGCGGAAAAGTGGGAAGCCTTCAAGAACAAGGCGGATCAGGTTCGCGAGGAGTCGAAGAAGCCGGTCATCAAACCGGCCTGATTCGATCGAGCGGCACCCAAGAGCGCGGCAAAAAAAGAAGTCCCGGGCCGGTTCGAGGCTCGGGACTTCTTGCTGTGTCGAGCGTTGCTGTGTCGGGCGTTGCTGCGTGGGGCGGTGCTGCGTGGGCGGTGCTGCGGGGGCCGTGCGTGCGCGTTGCCGCGCGGGCTCCGCGCTCAGGCGCCCGCTACGTTCGGAGCGAGGTACACGTCCAGCGGATAGAACTCGCGACCGTTCACGTGCAGTTCCACCTGGAACCAGAGACCGCTCACGATCAGGGGCGGCGTGGACTCGCCGGTCTCGATCGCGTAGCGACCGAACGCGGTCCCGAAGAAATCCAACGGCGCCACCTGCACGGTCCGGCAGGTCCGGTTCTCCACGATGAGGCGATCCCCCGGCGAGAGAATCACCCGGGACTGGTCAATGCCGTCCGCCTCCGTGATGACCACCCGCACCACGCGCGCGTGCGCGGTGCCGTGGTTCTCCGGTCGCAGGATGGATTGGAGTCGCGAGATCGTGTTCATGGCACCCTCCGGTCCCCAATGATCGACGATTCGATCAGAATCTTTACCTACTGTCCTCAGGGATCTCAGATTCCGCAAGATGATCCGGACTCACCAATGTGACACGCTGGACCCTGCTCGTTCAACGCAGCTCGGCGCCGTGAGGTTCCACCGGAAGCGGGTGAGGTCTGTAAATTGCGTGGGGGCCGTCGGTTGGGGAAACCGGGCGTCCGTCGCGAGAGGGCAAAGAGAAAGGAGGCGAAGTGGCCATTACCTCGCCTCCCATGATCCTGTGCGGCTCGATGCCGCGCTCTCGATAGTTGAGGGGTCCTCTCGTCTGAAGACCGGAAGCACACCTCCGAGCACCGGTCCGCGGGGAGATCGCCCCTCAAGTTGTCCTTCCCTAGATGCAAAGCCAATGCCGAGTCTGGTAGATCTTGCCAGAAAGTCGTAATGCGTTTGAAAGGCTACGGTTAGCCCAGCATCGCGGCCGTCGCGGTCGCCCCTGTGTCCTCCAGAAGTGTCCTGATTCGTGGACATCTGCTAAAGAGTGTCCTCCAGGGAGGACGGATTCTCCAGGCTGGAATGCCAGACATATGTCTGGTATATTGCGCGCGAGAGCAGGAAGGGGTGGTCCTCGGGCAACGCACGAAGGAGCTCGCGTTGATCGAGAAGGTGCAGGAGCCGGTCGAGGTGCTGACCAAGTTCGTGGAGGGACAGATTCAACCCATGCGCTTTCGCTGGAGGGGCCGGGTCTTCACGGTGGCCGAGGTCACGGGCTCCTGGATCACTCGGGTGGGCGAGCACCGGGAGCACTTCTTCTCCGTGGGCGTGGGGACCCGCGACTACTACGAGCTCCGTTACCGGGCGCGGACCTCGCGCTGGACGCTGGAGAACATCTATCTGGAGGGCTAGCGCGCCGCCGCGCCCTTGCCATTCGCCGGGATCCGGGTGAGTCACCCGGCCCGGCGGCCCTTGACCATTGTCTGTCAGGAATCGCTGACGTAGGCTCATTCGCCCGGTGATGGTTCGGGCCGAATCGACTCTCGACTCTCGGCTCCTCTCCGCGAGCCCTCCCCATCCACCGCTGTGACTTCCCGCGACCCGGCGTGTCAGAGAAGGGTGAGAATCCGCCTTGGTGACCGATCCCCGAACGGATGAGGAACTTGTCGAGTCCGCGCGCCAGTCCCCCGAGGGGGATCTTCGCGCGTTTGACGAGCTTGTCCGAAGACACGAGAAGCGCGTGCTCGCGAACTGCCGCTACCTGACCCGCTCACCCGACGATTCCGAGGACCTGGCCCAGGAGGTCTTCGTGAAGGCGTTCTTCGGCCTCGCGCGGTTCGAAGGGCGGTCGCAGTTCCGGACGTGGATCCAGCGCATCAAGGCCAACCACTGCCTCAACTTCCTGCGTTCCAGCAAGAAGGGCAAGTCGTTCGTGGACGTGGACACGCCCGGGCTGGACGGCATCGACGAGCTGCAGGTGGCGCCCATGGCCCATCGCAACATCGAGGCCGGGGAAACGCGTGACGTGGTGCGCGCGGTGCTCGAGTCGATGCCGGACACGCTGCGGATCCCGCTGATCCTTCGCGACCTCGATGACATGTCCTACCAGGAGATCGCGGACTCGCTGGAACTGGGCCTGTCGGCCGTGAAGATGCGCATCAAGCGGGGTCGGGAGATGTTCCGCGAGATCTACGAGCAGGTGCCGGTGGGACCGGACGGGGAGGCGATGGAGCGTGAGTGAGGAGGATGTGGACCCCGGGGAACGAATCGTCGAGATCGCGGCCCTGGAAGAAGAGCCCAGTCATGGGTTCCTGGGTCGCATCAGGAACGGCATCCTGCGGCGGGTGGCCGGCGTTCACGCGCTGGACTTCCTGTTTGGCGCGGTCTTCGGATTCTTCCGTGAAATGGGAGACCTCTTTTTCAGCAGCACCAAAGCGTCTTCTTCGAGGAGTCGAGAATGAACGTCCCCTTCGGATTGACCGAAACGATCACTGAGATCTTCCGCGGTCTCGGTCAGTTCGTGGCGGAGCTCGTGCCCCGGCTGGTCACGGGACTTGTCGTGTTCCTGCTCGGACTGCTGATTGCCAAGATCGTGGAGCGGATCCTGCGGACCACGTTCGTCCGCCTGCGCATTGACGCACTGCTCGATCGCGTCGGGATCACGGACACGTTCCAGAGTCTCGGCATTCAGGGATCGATCGGCGAGTCGGTGGCCAGGATGGTCTACTACCTCATCGTGATCCTGTTCCTCCAGAACGCCGCGGACGCGGTGGGGCTGGCCCCGATCTCGAACGCGATCACCTCGTTCTTCGCGTACCTGCCCAATCTGGTGGCGGCGCTCCTGGTGATGGTGTTCGGCAACGTGGTGGCGCAGTTCGCCGGCGGCGCCGCGCGTCGCTCCGCCGAGGACTCGGGCGTGGACTACGCGCCGGCGCTCGGCAACCTGGTGTCCGCTTCCATCCTGTTCGTCGTGGCAATCATGGCAATCTCGCAACTCGGGATCGACACCGCCATGATCCGGACCGTGGTGGTGCTTTCGCTGGCCGGACTCTCGGTGGGGATGGCGCTGTCCTTCGGACTCGGGTCCCGCGAGACCACGCGGAACCTCATGGCCGGGTTCTACGCGCGGAAGCTGTTCAAGATGGGCGAAGAGATCGAGGTCGGCGATGTGCGCGGCACGTTGACCTCCATTACCGCCACCAAGGCCCTGATCGAAGTCGATGGCCGCACGGTAGCTGTCTCGAACGTCCGACTTGCCGACGAGGCCGTCACGCAGTAGCTAGGTCTGCATTCCACATTCACTCACCAGGGATCCACCGTTCACCCGGTACTCCTACTGGAGGATTTTGAACCATGAGTCGAGTTCGTTTTTTCGCAGCCACCGCTGCGCTGCTTGTTGGTGCCGCGTCATCCGGCGCCGAAACGCTGCCCCCCGGGCCGTGGAACTTCGGAGTGACCGGCACCCTGAACCTCTCGCAGAGCGCGTTCAGTGACAACTGGTCCGGCGGCGACAAGGGCAACATCAACTGGGTGCTGAACGGCGACTTCGAGGCCAAACGTCAGCTGAACGCCAAGTTCAACTGGTCGAACCAGCTGCAACTGGCGTACGGCCAGACGTCCTCCCAGAAGCTCGATCCCGCGAGTCCCGGCAAGAAGCGCTGGGCGGCACCCGACAAGACCACGGACCTGGTCCTGCTGGAGTCGGTCGGACGATGGACGCTGGGTGGCTGGGCGGATCCGTACGCGGCGTTTCGTCTGGACAGCCAGTTCCAGGACGACAGCGACCCGATCGGCAAGCTGCTCTTCAATCCGGTGAAGGTGGCGGAGACCGCGGGAATCGCGCGGCCGTTCATCCAGGAAGAGGAGCGTGAGGTCATCTCGCGGATCGGATTCGGATTCCGGCAGTCGTTCGCGCGCTCGTTCACGGATGCCACCGGAGATGCCACCGAGTCGTTCAGCACGAACGACGGCGGTGTGGAGTTCCAGACGGACGCCAAGCTGCCGCTGGCGGACGACCGCATCCTCTACACGAGCAAGCTCCAGGTGTTCTGGCCGGTGTTCTACAGTGCCTCCGGCGACCTGGAGGACTTCGACGCGCTGGTGGCGGCGTCCGGGGCCGTGACCGGCGAGGCCGTCGCGGACTTCTGGAAGTC
Source organism: Gemmatimonadota bacterium (assembly GCA_021604925.1). Taxonomy (GTDB): domain Bacteria; phylum ARS69; class ARS69; order ARS69; family ARS69; genus BQJX01. Next base: position 6,573 of record BQJX01000022.1, on the reverse strand, counting down.
GCCCGACGTGAACTGGCAGAACACGTTCACGTCCGAAGTGACGTCGTGGCTGAACGTGAACCTCTACGTGCAGTGGGTCTACGACAAGTTCAACGCGGCCACCAAAGTGGACGTGACCGGGGCCGACACGGATGACGCGGTCCTGCAGGCCGTGCAGAACAAGGTGCTGGGCGGCGTTCGCAAGGGCGGACAGTTCAAGCAGACCATCGGCGTGGGGCTGACGTACCGGTTCCTGTAGTACCAGGCCGTCAAGGAGGGGCCCGTTTCATGGACAGTGTGAAGCTCGAGGAGGTCGTGACGCAGGGAGTGCAACTCCTCACGCTCTACGGGATGCGCGTGATCGGCGCGATCATCATCCTGGTCGCGGGGCGGATTCTCTCCCGCTTCCTGGGCCGGACCGTCGATCGCGCGATGACTCGCGGGAAGGTCGACGAAGCGCTCAAGCGCTTCGCGGTCAGCATCGTCCGCGCGGCGATCATGATCTTTGCGATCATCGCCGCATTGAACAAGTTCGGGGTGGAGACCACGTCGTTCGTGGCGGTGCTGGGTGCCGCGGGACTGGCGGTGGGGCTGGCGCTCCAGGGTTCGCTCTCGAACTTCGCGGCGGGCGTTCTGATCCTGGTGTTCAAGCCGTTCAAGATCGGGGACGTGGTGGACACGGCGGGTGTGAAAGGCAAGATCGTGGACGTGGGGATTCTCACGACCACCATGAACACGCCCGACAACCAGAAGATCATCATCCCGAACGCGTCGGTCATGGGAGGCACGATCACCAACGTGAATGCGTACGACACGCGTCGTGTGGATCTCACGGCCGGGATCAGCTACCACGACGACATCGGCAAGGCGAAGGATCTGCTCGCGGGGATTCTTGCGGATCACCCGGCGGTCCTGAAGGAGCCGGCCCCGGTAGTGGAAGTGGTGGCGCTGGCCGACTCGTCGGTCAATTTCGTGGTGCGCCCCTGGGTGAAGACAGCGGACTACTGGACCGTGTACTTCGAGGTGACTCGCGCCATCAAGGAGAAGATGGACGCCGCCGGCATCTCGATCCCGTTCCCGCAGCGGGATGTTCACCTGCATCAGGCGAACTAGACGCGGAGCCCGAGTGGAACGTGGCCGGAGTGGGCAAAACCCCGCTCCGGCTTCTTCGTGCCCTCTCGTCCCGCCGTGGCGCCGTCCGCGCGCCCACTCGGTCGCCGCCCCGCTCCCCGCCTCTCCACCCGAGTGTGGTATTCTCCTGGGTATCCAGCGGTTCCTGCCGCGTCCCCCCTCGCGCGCCTTCCGTCCCTTGGACCCGGATCACCGGGAGGAGATTGCCATGTCGTTCGTCAGCCGCCCGCTTCGCCTGGTTGCGGGGTTCTCCGGAATGCTCGTCGCCACCACCGCGTGGAGCGCGGACCGGGAGTCCGCCGTGGTTCCCGAGCCCACGCCGGAAGCCATCCCGGGCTGTGGCACGTCCCTGACTCCCGCCGAAGCCGCCGCCTACATCCAGCTCCTGGAGGACCGTGAGCCCTCGGGTGAGTTGCTGGGCGGTCCGTACTACGTGCCGATCGCACCCCACATCGTCCGGCAGTCGGACGGTACCGGCGGCCTCTCCGAAGCGCGCTACCAGCAGGCGGTGGCGGATGCCAACGGCCACTTCGCGGGCGCCGGAATCGTCTTCTACACGACGGGCGCCATCGACTACATCGACAGCGACGACTTCTACACCACGAGTACGCTCGCGGAGATCGATGACCTGCGCACCACGAACACCGTGCCGGACGCCATCAACATCTACTTCTCCGAGAATCTGAACTACGAGAGCGGCGGCCTGTGCGGCATCTCGGCGTTCACGTTCAGCAGTGTGCAGGCCATTGCCATGCGCAACAGCTGCACCGCGAATCCCGCCGGTCTCGGAAACCACTCCACGTTCTCGCACGAGATCGGGCACTACTTCAATCTGTTCCACACGCACGAGACCGCGCTGGGGGACGAGCTCGTGGACGGAACCAACTGCAGCTGGGCGGGCGATGAGCTGTGCGACACGCCGGCGGATCCGAGGCTGGGCAGCAGTACGGTCAGCTCGTCCACCTGCCTGTACACCGGCAGCGAGACCGACTCGAACGGCGACCCCTACGCGCCGGACGCCACGCTGCTGATGTCGTACTCGCTGAAGCATTGCCGGGATCACTTCTCGCCGCAGAGCCTCGTGCGCGCGGAGGACACGCTGGTCACCGAGCGCCCGAACCTGATCACGAATCCGGTGGCCACTCCCGAGTTCGCGGAGGCCGCGGCCCGTCTCGTGTCGCTGTCCGCGCCGCGTCCGAACCCGTCGTCCGGGATGACGGAGCTGGAGTTCTCGCTGGTGCAGGAGTCCATGGTGGATATCACCGTGTACGACGTCCGCGGCGTGCGCGTTCGCACGATCGCCCGCTCGCGCTACAGCCCCGGCACCCACGTGGCCGGTTGGGACGGACGGGACGAGCTGGGCCAGGCCACGGCCCCGGGCATCTACTTCGCGCGGCTCTCCGCCGCCGGCGACCAGGTCGCGCGCAAGATCCAGCGCGTGCACTGAGGTGGGAGCCGGCGCGTACCTGGTGCGCGCCGGCTCACCCGTTCCATCCCACCGGCTTCAGTTCCACGGCGGACGCGTAACGATCCAGCGCGGACCGCGCCGCTTCGCCGTCCACGGCCTCGGCGGGTCGCGCCGTGCCCGTCCCTTCGAATCGAATCGAGAGAACCCGCAGTTCCCCGGCGGCGCGATCCGCCTTCAGATCCATGCGCGCCACGAGCCGCTCCCCGGCGAGCACGGGTAGGCAGTAGTACCCGTAGACCCGCGTGGCGGCGGGCTTGAAGATCTCCAGCACCTGGTCGAAACCGAACAGCGTGCGGACCCGATCGCGCTCCCACAGCACCGGATCGAAGGGGGAGAGCAGGACGCCCTGATCGCGGGCCGGGCGTGCGCGGCGCAGTCGCGCGGCAAGTTCCAGGTCTGCCGGCCGGATCCATCCCGGCTGGGCGCGTCCGTCGGCCGGAACGAGCCGGCAGGGCAGCACGTCTCCGTTGTCCTCGAGGCGCTGAAGCGCGGCCGCCAGGTCCGCGGCGCGGTTGCGCAGACGCCACGTCCGGGCCAGCGTGCCGGTGGTCGCCCAGCCGTGTCCCTCCAGGGCGCGCAGCAACAGCGAGTCCAACGCCTGCTCGTAGGACACGGTCCGCGAGAGGACGTCCGCGGGGATCACACGCTCCGTGAGATCGTAGGATCGCTGGAAGTTCTTCCGCTCGCGGATGGACAGCTCGCCCGACGACCACAGCGCGGTGGCCACCTTCTTGGCGAGCTTCAAGTCCCACCAGCCGCGGCTGCCGCGCCCCTCCATGTCGAGGGATCGGATGGGTCCGTCGTCCCGGATGCGTTTGAGCAGGTCCGCCGCTTCCTTCGGGTGGGCCCCCACGATATCGCCCCACCAGGGATGCTCGCGGAACGCGCGCCGCCGAAACTCGAAGTGCGGATAGACGTCCAGCGGCATCCAGCTGGCCTCGTGCCCCCAGTACTCGAAGAGCGGTTGCCCCGGCTGGAGCAGCTCCTCGCCGAGCGTGTACCGGAGACCCGGGAGGCGGGAGAGCAGCACGATCGTGTGGCTGCGCGCCCCGGCAATGGACACGGTATCGACCTGCAGATAGCCGAAGCGCTCCACCACGGCTTGCGTTGCGCGTCGCGCCTGCTTGCCGGAACCTCGCGCCCGCTGCGGCAGGCCGGTCCAGGCGGGGTTCAGCAGGCCGGCGCGGGTCAGCGCCAGGCGACGGACTTCGGCGGTGGAGAGCGTCTCCAAGTGCGGCTCCCGGGGCGGTGGCCCTGCGACGGTGGCTCGGGGGCCTTGACATCGTCCGGTCGTTGGCCCGATTATTAGTAGTCTACGATACTATGAAACACGGAGCTTGCGGCATGTCCTCTCTGACGGAACCCCTGGTGGCGCTCGGTTTCACGCAGCTGGAGGCGGATGTCTACTCATGGCTGCTGGAAGAATCCCCGGCGACCGGCTATCGGATCGGGCAGGCGCTTCGCAAACCGGCCCCGAACATCTACAAGGCCCTCGAATCGCTGGAGGCGAAGGGGGCCGTGATGGTGGACGAGGGCAGAAGCCGGCAGTGCAGCCCCGTCCCGCCCGACGAACTGTTGGCACACTTGGACCGCAGGTTCCAGGAAGATCGACAGCGCGCGCACGAGTCCCTGTCACGGCGGGTGAAGGCAAACGGCGACGAGCGGATCTACCGGCTGCAATCCCGCGACGCGGTGCTGGCCCGGGCGCGTGGAATGCTGGAGCGCGCCCGCGAGGTGGCGATCGTGGATGGATTCCCCGGCCCGCTGCAGGAGATCGCGCCGGACCTGGAAGCGGCGGCGCGGCGCGGCGTGCGGGTGGCCGCGCTCAGCTACGCCCCGGCGGAAGTGGCCGGCGTGGAGATGATCCTGCACCTCGACGCCGCGAACGTGCTGGAACGCTGGCCCACCGACTGGCTGAACCTCGTGGTGGACGGCGCGGAGTACGTCGTCTCGAACTTCGAACCGAACGGCGGCCCGGTGCGGCAGGCGATCTGGTCCGAGAGCGTCTATCTGTCGTGGGTCTACCACAGTTCGCTTTCGGCGGAGTTGATCCTCTGCGGCGTGGAGGCCGAGCTGAAGCACGCCAAGTCGTTGGCCCCCGTGCGGAAGCGGCTCCGGGCGCTGCACTCGCTGCGCGCCGTGGAAGCCCCCGGATACCACAATCTTCGCAAACGGCACGACTCCCAGGGAACCGCGCCGTGATGGACCACGTACCAACACGAACGCGAACCCGCGAATCCCCCTTCCGTCCCGGAGGCCCGGCATGTTGACCGTGCGAAACCTGGTGAAGATCTACCCCGGTCCCGTCACCGCGCTGCAAGGTGTCAACCTCGAGGTTCCGCGCGGCATGTACGGCCTGCTGGGGCCGAACGGCGCGGGCAAGTCCACGTTCATGAAGATCGTCTCCGGCCTGCTGGAGCCCACGTCCGGCGAGGTGGAACTGGACGGCCAGGACGTTCTCGCGGACCCCATGGCGGTGAGGTCCAAGCTGGGCTACCTGCCGCAGGACTTCGGCTTCTATCCGAGCCTCTCCGGCGAGAAGATGCTCACGTACCTGCTGCGACTGAAGGGCGTGGAAGCCCCCGGCGGCATGAAGAAGCTGGTGGCCGGGCTGCTGGAGCGCGTGAACCTGAGCTTCGCCGCCACGCGCAAGGTGAAGGGCTACTCCGGAGGAATGAGACAGCGGCTCGGAATCGCCCAGGCAATCGCGGGGAATCCCTCGCTCGTGATCGTGGATGAGCCGACCGCCGGGCTCGACCCGGAAGAGCGTCATCGCTTCTATCGGATCCTCGCCGAACTTGCCGCGGATCGCACCGTGCTGCTGTCCACGCACATCGTGGAGGATGTGGCCGTGCTCTGCCCTCGCTTTGCCGTGATCAGCAAGGGGCGGCTCGTGGCGGAGACCACCCCGCGCGGTGCGCGCGAGTCGCTGCAGGGTCGCATCTTCGAGGGAACCGGTACGAACGAGGAGCTCGACCGGCTGAAGAACGACTTCCTCGTCACGCAGGCCATCCTGGTGGAAGGGCAGAACCGCGTGCGGGTGTACGTGGGAGACGGCAACCCGCCGCCGGGATTCGTGGCCGCGGAGCCCACGCTGGAAGACGCGTACATGGCCCTGGTGAATGAAGTGGACCGGAAGGATCCGGCTCCGGTTGCCGCGGGGGGGACGCCGTGAACCTGAAAAACATTCGCCTGCTCATGGGGATGGACTCGCGCTTCCACTACACGCGCCCCCTTTTCTGGGTCCTGCTGATCCTGCTGGGCTTCATCTCGTTCGGGCTGTCGGGTGGAAACATGCGCATCCAGTCCGGCGACACGGCGGTCGGCGGCGACGAGCAGGTCTGGCTGACGTCCGAGTTCTCGAACGGACTCATGATGCCCATGGTCGCGTTCATCTTCTATTCGTTCTTCGCGGCGGTGGCGGCGGGCATGGCCGTTCCCCGCGACGAAGAGTTGAACGTGGGGCCGATCCTCCATTCCACCAAGGTCACGCCCGGCGAGTACATCTGGGCCAAGTTCTCCGCGGTCACCGTCCTGTTCCTGGTGGTGATGGCGATTCACCTGGCTCTGGCCATGTTCTTCAATCACCTCTGGCCGCACGCGGATGCCGAACGCATCCGCGGCCCGTTCGAGGTCATGAACTACCTGCGACCGGCACTCCTCATGAGTCTGCCGTTCGTGCTGTTCATCTGCGGCACGTCGTTCGCGGTCGGGTCGATCACAAAGCGCCCGATCCTGGTCTTTGCGGCGCCCACCGTGCTGTTCGTGGCGAGCGTCTTCTTTCTTTGGGACTGGTCTCCGTCGGATCTGAGTCCCAAGGTGAACCAGTGGCTCATGTGGCTGGAGCCGTCCGGGTTCCGCTGGATCAACGAAACCTGGATCAAGCTGGATCGCGGCGTGGAGTTCTACAACCGGGAACCCATCGGCTACGACGCCCCGTTCCTGATCAGCCGACTGGTCTGGGCCGGCATCGGGATCCTGTCGGTGTTCGGAGC
>BQJX01000021.1 GCA_021604925.1 Gemmatimonadota bacterium | reverse complement strand
TGCTGCATCTGGTAGACGTTGAGCCGACCGGTGGCGTCCAGGAACCGAGTCGCGCGCTTCCACGCCCGCTCGCACCCGTTGTTCCACTCCTCGGCGACCGCCTCCGAGACGCCGAGAGCCTCGGCGCTGGCCTCTGCCTGCGGTCGAATCCCCGTCCCCACCACGTTGTCACACATGGTCTGGACGATCGCCTGGGCGTGGGCGTCGTTTCGCTCGCGGTCGCGAGCTCGCGCGCGGAGTAGCTCGTACTCGCGCTCGTTGAGCGCGTCGGCACTACCGTCGGGCGCATCCCAGTCCTCGAAGTTCCGGCCCTGGCTTGCGCCGTGGTACGAGGAAGCCCGGGACTCGGTCATGACCTCGAGAGCGTGTTGAGCCGCCGCTCGTCGCGCGGCCGCTCGAGGCGAGACCATGCGCACGAACGAATCCACGAAGCCCGAAGCCCGCTCTCGGAAGTTCTCCGTTCGATTCCGTCGGGGACGTCGACGCAGGGGCATCAGGAACCCCTCTCGAACGAAGCGAGGTGGCTACCGCTGTAGCCGGCTCCGGACCGGACCACGATCGAGAGTTCCTTGTAGAGCGAATCCAGGCTCTTCTGGTACTCCGAGAGGCTGACGAAGCGCACGCTGCCGTCGCCTTCAGGAGAATCGATCTCCGCGACCCCTTTGGAGCGGATCTCCTGGATCTTGGCGTGAGTCGCGGTGATGTCGGCCCGAATCTCGGCCTCGGATCGAATGGTCATGCCGAGGACCGTAGAGCCGGGAAACAACCTCCGCGAGCACACCTTTCCGGATTACGGAAAAGTCGCAAGATTCCACTCCTGGCGGAAATCACTCTCGCTCGATCGCCTTGAAGCGCTCTCCGCAAGCCTGGCACTCGTGGTAGGTCACCGGCAGGCCGGGGTAGTTTCCGATGTTCCGGATCCCCTTCTTCGCGTCGCAGCGCGGGCAGCGGATCTTCCGATGGAAGACGACCGGCCTCGAGTCACCCGACCCAGCCAGTGGGTTCTCCTGCGGCCGCCCCTCATCCTCCCGCCGACGCCGACGGTCCTTCGGATCGTCTTCTTCGGGGATCCAGCTCACCAGTCACCCCCGGTATCGACCCAGTTCGACTCTTCGCCTCCCCGCCGGCGGTGACGCATCGGGACCTCCTCCACCGAGGGGTCGATCGGATCCTTGCGCTTCTTCCGTTCGGCCACGATGTCGGAGAGGCGGTGCGCTAGCTTCACCGACGCCATGAGGTCCGCGATCACCTCACAGTCCCACCAGTGGTTCCGGTCCCGATATCCCGACTTCACTTCCCACTTTTCACGGAGCTCGCCGCGCTGGTTGTGCTTCGTGATCTTGTGCTCGGACTGAAGGCTCTCCCTGTACGGCTTCGCCACCTTCGCGGGGATGTGCCACGAGCCAAACTTCGGAGGGTTCGCGATCTTGGCGCTGATCTTCGTCTTGAACCAGTCCGTCGAGAAGTTGCAGAGACGTACCGATCCCGGGATCTTCCGCTTCCCGTCTCCTTTGTCCTGGACGACCGAGAAGCTGAACGGCTGCTGCCGGGTCTGCCACCCCTTCGTCGGAACGAGCAGGTACGGATACTGCGCGCAGGTGTCGTAGATCTCGTGCGTCCGCGCCCCGTCACCCGAGTCGATCCCCGCGAGTGCAACCTGGTGCTCATCACCGTCCTCGCCCTGCCACCGCATCTCGGCGAGGTACTGGGCCACCTTCTCGAGGTCGGTCTCCGACGGGTCGACGTCGATCCGGCCCTTCTCGACCAACCACGACTTCTCGCGATACCCGTATGCCCGCACGACGTAGTAGACCGACCCGTGCTGCACGTCGATTCCCGCGACCAGAACCTGCCCCTCTTCGTGAACCGTTCCCTCCTCGTAGTCGAGTGCGATCGCGGCGAGAGCCGACTCCGTCACCGTGGTCCTTGAGTCAACCCACGGCTTCGCCTCCCACGAGTTGACGAAGTTCATGAGGTCTGAACGCACGTCCTTGCGTTGGAACCACTCGGCGACGATCTCGCTGAACGTCAGCAGCGGGCTGTACACGCAGTTGATCCGGTAGCTCCGGTACTTCGTCCTGGGAATCTCGCCCTCGATCAGCCCGTCGACGACTCGGCACTTGTCGGGAGCCCACACCCCCTGGTAGATCATCTCTTCCTTCTGCGACTCTTCGATTCCCCGGTCGCACTCCGAGCAGACGTAGTGCCCCAAGCGCTCCGTATCGATTCGGGTCGAGTCGCGCACGTCCTCAAACCCGGGGCGCAACCGGATCCGACGGGCCTCGAGCGTCTGATACTCTCCGCAGTGAGGGCACGGCACGTAGAAGCTTCGTTGATCTCCGGCGAGCCACTCTCGCCAGATCAGATCCGCCTCGTTCTTCGGAGTCGACGTCTTCACGACGACCTTCGTGTGCGGGAACCACCGGGTCCGCTCCACCGCCAAGCGCAGCGGGTTCCCCTCGTCCTTCGAGAACTCCGGCCACTTCGCGCACTCGTCTGCGATCACATTCGGAAGGTCCCGACTTGCCAGCGTCGTCGGGCTGCCAGCGTACCCAATGTGTATCGAGGCCCCGTTGCTCAGCGTGACTCGGCTGGTCCCCCAGTCCTTCTTCTTCCCCGTGACCAACTCGCTAAGAGCGGGGGTCGCCTCGATCATGGGCTTGATCCGCTCCTCGAGGATGCTCTTCGCGGCCTCCTCGGTCGGCATGACGAGCAAGACGTTGCTCGGTCGCATGACAAGGATCCAAGCGATGATCGCGAGCTCCAACGCCGTCTTCCCGACCTGGGTCGACGCCACGAACGTCACCTCCTCGATGGTCGGATCGGTCAGCGTGTTGAGGATCTCGACGACGTACGGAGTGAACCAAGGGTCGTAGGGGCGGACCTCCGAGCCACCGAAAGGGAGGAAGACGTTCTCACCACACCATTGGGCAACCGGGATCTCCGCCGGGGGTGTCCACGCCCGGCACTCTTCCGGAGTCTTCTCAAGCAGCAGACTCATCGTCGCCACCTATCCACTCTCGCAGGAGAGCCATGAGTCGGTCCGGGACTCCGGGAAGCCCCGGGGCGCTCAGCACCTCGAGCATCTTCCTGACCGACTTGTCGATTCGGCGGGCAACCAGCAGGTCGGTCGTCGTCGACTGACCGAGAGTCATGAGCGAGTTCTTCGCCTGGGCGAACCGGGCGGCCCACGCAAGGATCACCTCGTCCCGGGGCACCAGCTCGCCGCGCTCGGTCTTCAGTTTCATCTCGTGCATCTCCGCCCTCGCCCGGCGGAAGCGCGTCTCCCAGTACTTCGCTCCTTTCGGCGAGTCCGGGTCGAGATCGAATTCGTCCTCTTCGTCGTGCCCGACACTGATACGAGCTTCCTGCTGCTCGAAGTCTCTCCGGGTCTTCCACTCCGCGATCGCAACCAGGTCCCAAGCCCGTGGCTCTCCGGGCATGCCGTTGGAGCGCCACGATTCGATCGTCTTCACGCTGACGCCGAACGCAGACCCCACCATTCGCTGGCTGCTCACGATCCACGGAGTCTCAGATCCCAATCAGGAGTCCCCTCCCCCTCGACCAGTTTTTGCTACAAAAAACGGCGAAATACGAGCGGGCGCCTGCTAACCCCATAGGACCCTCCGCAAGGGACCCGCGCCGGGGTGGCGTGGCCGCCCCCCCCTGCCGACCCCGTGGGGCTGCTCGTGCCGTGCAAGGGTGCAGCAGGCGGCCTCCTGCGGCCCCCTATGAGACATGCGACCACCGCCTTCGGTCCAACACATCGCGGATCGTCTTGCGGCTGACACCGAACGATCGTGCAAGATCAACGACACGCTCTCCGGCTTCCGATCGAGCGCGAATCAGCTGCACTTTCTCTTCGTCTAGCTTGGAGAAGCCGTTGTTTGATCCGACCTGGTCGTTCATTCGCCCAATCGCCCTGCTGTCGTCGAGATTCTCTTTCTGTGATCCGTGGGCAAGGTGCTCAAGGTTGACGCAGCTTGGGTTGTGGCAGAGGTGTCGTACCACGAGGCCCTGCGGCAGTGGCCCGTGCCATCGCTCGTAGATCCATCTGTGCGCCCTGTAGCTCTTGCCCTTGAGGTTCAAATGACCGTAGCCCTGCCGATCCCTCGGCCCGATCCACTCCTTGCAGCCGGTCTTCTTTTCGACCACGCAAGAAGCGAACTTCTCTAGGGCGGTCAGGCGAGCTGTAGCGTACACACTCTTCTTGTTGGCTCGCTTCTTTCGTCGACCAGCGTAGGGGGCCATGCTCGGGTTGCGCGCACGCTTCCATGCGGCTTGCTCTCTGGCCGTGCAATCCTTGCAGGATCCACTTCGGAACTCTATGTGACGACCGCCTCTGAATCGACGATAGAGCCGAAACTCTCCTTCGGGCTTCTCGGCTTCGCACTTGTTACACTTCCTCACGCTACCTCTCCAAACAGCTCGGGCTCCGCGCGCCGCTTGTCTTCCGCGCAGAGCTTGCGCACCTCGTCGAATGCGCGGGCCTCTGCTGCCTCGCGCGACATGCCAGCCTCGAAATCGTAGATGGCGGCGCGTTCCTGGTACACCTCGTCCCAGTACTCGGCGTCGCGCTCGGTCACTCGACCTCTTTGAAGCTCAGATTGTTGCCCTCGGAGTCGACCTCGTATCTGCCCTTCTCGGCATCCACTTCGTACAGGAACGGGCTCCCACAGCAGCCACACCCGTCGATCTCGATCCCATACTTGATCGTCAGCGCGGCCAGCTCGTCGAGGAACTTCTCTTGGTCGGTCACGCCTTCCTTCTCTTCCTGCCCTGGTAGGCCTTCTGCCTGCACGGCCCGGAGCAATACGACGCATTCGGCTTGCCCCTCGCCGTCACGAACGGAAGCTCGCACCCGGAGCATCGCGCGATCCTCGACCTATTCGGGTCCGCGCTTGTAGCGCTAACTTCCCACATGAACTCCAACGCCCAAAAGGCAGCCCTTCGGATCACGTCGAGATCGTGCCCCGTTGGCTCCGGAACGAGCACAGGGGTCACGGATCGAGATCCGTTGATCCCGACCGGACCAACGCTGACGTGATATAGGGCGGACACCTCATCAAGCCAGGACACGAATTGATCATCCACGTGCTCGAACTCGAGAAGGAGGTTTCTCGACAGCGGGTGGTCTCTCCCGAACTGGGCCTCGAACTCCTGGAACGCGGCACGCGCTAGCTCCGCCCTGTGCTTCTCCACGGCTACTCCCCCCACCCAAACCCGGGAACGCAGATCATGTCGGCCATGGCGCAGACCTCGAGCGCGGCCTCTTCGGTGTGCTTCGCGAGGATCTTCTCCAGGGCGTACTGGACGTGCAGGTCGAAGCGTGCGCCGACGCCTGATCGCACGAGGTGGGACGGGAACTCGAGCGGCCAGCCCTGCTCGGTGCGGAGGACGTTGGCGAAGGCCGTGTTGTCGGTGACGGTGCGGACGGCGGCTTCGGCTGCGGCCCATCGGCTGTTGGCGCGGCCGTGAATCAGCTCGGCGACGGCGTAGAGCGTGCGCTTGTACTTGGTGGAGTGGATCATTGCTTCAGCCTTCCGCACTTCGAGCAGCGTGAGTGCCCGTTCGCCTCGAAGCGCTCATTGTCGGCGAGTTTCACGAAGTCGTGATCGCATTCAGGAGGTGGGCAGCTTCGCGCCCGGTACTGGGCAAGTTCCTTCAGGTCGGAGGTCAGATCGGCGATTGTTCTTCCGCCAAACAGCTCGCCTTCGTCCTTAATGTGAGCGTCGATCCAAAGGCTCAGCGTCGCTGAGTAATTCCGCTCCCACTCGAGCTGATCCCGCAAGCTCTCCAACTCTTCCGCAGTTCTCCGCATGAGCCTCGAGTCGAAGTCGCGCGTTGGGCTCGGGGCGTGGTGCTCTTCCACCCAGTCCGCAAGCGCTCGCAGCTCCCCCACGTTCACGGGCTCGGTCAAAACTGGATCCCCTTTGCACACTCGCGGAGCTTTCGGGCGAGTTCGTTGTTGGAGTCTTTGAGCTTGGCAATCCTGTCGCGCCGATACGCAGACTCCGTGCGCAGGCGCTCGTTCTCCGCCTTGAGCCGAGCAATCTCGTCCTGCGCTTCGGAGAGGACGGTCATGGCGTTGGCGACGGCTTCGGTTTCTCCGACGCCGTGATCGACCCCGCAGGTCGGGCACTCGCCGCTCACTGGCTCGTTCATAGTCCCTCCTCCCAGCCGCATGAGATGCACTGCCCGGTGTGTTGGTGCACTGTCCGGTTGTCACACACGAGGCAGAGGCCAGCGTCGGGTCCGGCTTGCTGCTCAGAGGTGCAATCGTTCACCAGCAGAAGACGCCGGTACTCCTCCTCGGGGTCTTTGTGACCCCTCGACATGGCCCAGCAGCGTTCACACGAAGGCATCACCACCCCCAACCGCTGTGGCCCGGAGCGACACCCTCGATGAGGGCTCTCGGACGGATCACGCCCCGGAGCGGCTGAGAGGAATGCATGCTCAGTGAAGCATGTCTGCGCTTCATGCCTCTTCCTCCAGCATGCGAACCTCGTCTTCCAGGCGCTCTATTCTCTGGAGGGCCTGGCCATACCGCTCGGCCTGAATCAGGAAGGTGTCCGCGTCGTCGTGCCCACCATAGCTATCGCATTCAGCTGCCATGCCGTTGAACTTGTCGACTCGGCCCTGGAGCCACGCCTTGATCTGCTCCGGCGTCACTTCTTGTTCCCCTCCTCCATCCGCTCAGTCGTGCACCCGTCAGAGCAGTAAGCCGACCCCCAGTTGGAAACCGAATGGGCCCCCACGACCTTGCCCTTGCTCAGCACCTCGAGGTATCCCGGCTGGTTCTTCTGCAGCCGCACCTCGTCAGCGTCGGCGTACTGGTAGATCAGTCGCTCTTGGGTTCCGGAAACGTATCGACTCGAATGAACGGTTACTGCCATCTCAAACCTCCTGGATCTCGATCGGGTAGAGCGATTCGACCTGCTTCTTCTTCAGCTTGTAGACGTCGGTCCGGTGCCCCTTCACGTCCTCGACGGTGACGGTGCCGTCCTTCCAGACGATCAGGAAGTCGGCGCGGTACTTGGTTCCGCCGGGCAGGTCGAACGCGGGCTGACGGATGAACCACAGGACCACCCCGGTCTTCTGCATGAGGGTCAGGGCGTCGAAGCGCTCGGCCTCCTTGCGGGAGTCGAACTGGAGGTCACCGCGGGCGGTCCGCTGCGCTCCCTTTACCCGGCCCGACTTCTTGGTGAGTTGGGCGAGCTCCGCGCCGTCGATTTCGCGGTCGAGACGTTTCACGGGGTCCGCCCCACCGCCTGGCGAGACAGCGACTCGGAGATCGTCATGCCGCGATAGGGCCCTTCGGGAATCAGCTCCGCGCGGATGTTGACCATGAGCTCGAGCAGGCGAGCAGCCTTCGCGGGTTCGACAGGAGCGGCGCGTCCGTTGCCGCCCTCGAGGAACTCGATATCGTCGTCGTCGATCAGGTCGGGCCGGCGGAGGACTGCGGAGGGGATCATGAGGACACCTCGCTCTTCCGTGCTCGCGGCTCCGAAGCGAACTTCATGCGTTCCTGGTCGGTGAGGCTGTGCCACCCGCACTTGCAGAGCAGTTTGCGCGTAGGGTTCGGGCCGGTGTAGGCGATCTTCCGGTGGTAGCGCTTGTGGCTATCGGTGAACTTCCTGCTGCTCATGCCACCCCCCCTCGCACGAACGCGACGTAGCAGTTACGCGAGAACTCCGAGGAGACCGGGCCGCCCTCGTAGTAGTAGCGCTCGGCGTACCCCATGAGGAGCGGATGGTAGTCCTCGACCTCGAACGCCTTGGCCGCGGCCGCGAGCCCGAGCATGGCCTCAGACTCGTCTTTCCGGTACTTCTCGTCGGCTACCATCCGCTCCGTCCACTGATCGATCGGAACGTGCTCGTACTTACGCTCGTCCTTCTGGAAGCAGACGGTCTCGCCGAGGTCCCGGTGCATCCCGAAGTAGAAGTTGTCCTCCACTCTCCCCTGCTTGTAGGTCTCTCCTGCGTGGAGCATTCCTTCGTCCTCGAAGATCACCCCAGCAATCGAAACCAAGACCGAGTAGATCGACGAGTCGGCGGCGTACACGGAGTCGTCCGACAGGTCGTCAAGGATGCACCCGTACCAGTCGATCGCGCGCTGCAGAAGACCCTTCAGAAGCCGTGACCTGTGTGGAGCATCGCAGGCGAGGTAGCAGAGCGCGTCGGCGATCAGGGCGGCGTACTCGCGCCAGTAGTTGGGCTCGTTGAATCCGGCATGAAGTGACCGGCCGATCCACTTTTCGCCGATCGCGATGCCCACGCGATCGAACAGCTGCCAGACGTTCGCAAACTTGGTTGACCCAGAGGGCATAGGCAGCGACGGGATAAAGTCGTAATCGACTTCTTCGAGATCCCAGAAGCCGCCTTTTCCGGTGTACGCTTCACGGAAATCCGCGGCGACGATTCGACCCTCATTGACGCACTGATACACCTCCGCACTCTTGTACGGCATGTGCGCCGCCGTGCTCTCGCCGAAGCGGCCGGTGTTCTTGGGCAGACCCGTCCGCCATGGCTCGAAAAGCATGAGGAAGTCGCCCGGCACGAGGTCGACGGTTCCTCCGGTGACCATGGCCGCGTCGAGCATGGCGCGGTCCATCACCTCCGGGTTCTTGATCCATTTGACGTGTGCAGGGACCGCGACGGTCTGCTCACCCACGATCGCGACCTGGCCTGATGCGAACCGTTTGATGTAGGAGACAGTTCCGAGCAACGGCAACGCCGAAGCGATCATCTCCTCCGACGCTGGCTGGATCTCCCCGACCGGCCAACGCACCTCGCCCGCCGGCGGGGCTGGCGTCGGCTCGGGAGTGGGTTCCGGGGTCGGCTCCGGGGTGGGTGCGGGCTCGGGGGTCTGCTGGTCGACCGGCGTCGCCTCGACGCGAAGCACCTCGAACGTCTTCGTGCCCGGGCCGTTGGTCCAGAAGCCGAGCTTTCCTGGGATAGACCAGTCGAGGACTTCCGCGCTTCCCTCTCCCACGAACGCCCGGATCTGACCATTGGTGATCTCGAACCGTAGGACATGCACGTCGTCGATGTCGCCGGTCCGCACTCCGATGCCAGGAGGAGACCAATGCCAATGGCGTTGAGTTCCTCCCCAGCTAGCACGACGGAAACGGGACAGGTCGTTTCCGAAGAGTATCCCAGCACCATTGCGCTCACTCGACACGGCTACCCGCACGTCGACCACACCCTCTTTCGGAAGATCGATCTCAGTCCAGTGCCAGTTGTTCGGCTCCGTGTCCGGACCGTACTCGAACGTCTGCGGCAACTCCGGCTCGGGCGCGAGGAAGTCGAGGACCTTCCGGAGTTCCTCGGCCGTGACCTTCGCCGCATGATCAATCGCTTCGTCGATGCGTAAGGTCGCTTCTTCAGCTCGATTGCGCACTTCGTCCAGCTTCGGTGTCATACGGCACCAAACTTCCAGCTCGGCGCGCCGTTGAAGACCGGGCACGTAAGCTCTTCGAGGGTGGATCGGATCCGGCCCATGGTCGTGTCGAGCGCGAACTGGACCTCGTCGGTAAGCACGCGGATCTCAACCCGCTCGGCCTCGAGGTCCAGGTACAGCCCGCACCGAACGATCGCGGTGTGCCGGACTCCGGAGTTGGTGAACACCGGAACCGTCACCTCGAAGGTGTCGGGGACCTTGTCGGCCTGCTGGACCTGAGCCTCGACGGATCGACCGAGCGACTCCTTGCCGTGCTCGACGTGGTTTCGACCCTCACTCCTTCGGGTGAAGTCGACACGACCCAAGGCTGCGACGATCGAGTCGGCGTTGACGCCGTGAAGCTCGTACCGAATGAACTTCACCGCCTCCTTCGGGGTGAACGAGCGCGGCTCGGACTCGAGCGCTCGGATCGTTTGGAACCGACGGGACTCTCGAAGATCCAGGATCGCGCACTCGCGCATATCCTCCGAGTTGAGCACGACCCAGATCGAGGATTCGGAGAAGTAGACCTCGGGGTTCGGCGCGAGATCCTCGTTCTCCACGAGAGCCAGCACGTCCTCGAAGCTGTCCAGCGTCACAATGCGGAGCGGCGTATCAGCCCGCCTGAACTCGATCCTCTCGCCCTTCGATATGATCAGCGTCCTCGGCAGCGCGCTGTCCCGGATCACTGTCGCCTCGGACGCCCGGCTTCCCAGGCCCACGATTCGGTCGAAGAACTCAGCTAGCATCGGAAACCTCTCTCGGTTGGTTGCTCGCGTCCTCGTCGAGCGTGGCCTGGTAGACATCGTCCATGCTCAGGTCGTTGTAGAAGACGCCGTTTCGGGTGACGGCCGCGTTGTACTTCCGGGTCGACTTCTTCGGCTGCTTGTCGTCGAAGTGGATCTCGAAGTTGACGCTGTCGAGGTTGCCGTCGTCACCGACCTCGGGCGTCATGTCGATCTTGATCGTGACCGTGCGCTTGTTGCGCAGCGCCGGTCTGTCTCGGCAGTCGTGCTCGCAGCGCGCGATCGCCTGGTCGAAGGCTGCGTTGATTCGACCCGCGTCCATCTTCGAGAGCGTCGACAGCGTGAATTTCTCCAGTGCCATTAGTCATTCCTTCTCGGTTGTTGATTCGATAGCCCGCGCCCAGAGCCGGCGGTGCCTGCCCTCGCCGCGGATCTCACACTCGACGAGCCCCCGCTTCGCGAGCTCGCGCACCGCGGAGGCCGCGCCCTTCCACGGCAGCGCCTTCGTCACCTGGACCCACTCGCGCGGGAGCCGCGCGGCGACCTCCTCGAGGTGGGAGGTGCGCTTCGGGCCGAGCCCGCCGTCGCCGCGCTGGATCGTGTGTTTGCCCAGGGATCTCACCATGGCTCGACCTCGTCTTTCGGAGGGACGAAGTCCGGCTGCGTGCGCTCGAGGTACTCCCGCGCCTTCGCCGCGGACTCCTCCGAGGTCATGGCGCGGTTCGGATCGTCGGAATCCGGCTCGGGCTCCGGTTGCTCCTCCGGTGCGGGCGCCAGTCCGAGCTCGATCTCGGCGCGACGCTCGGCGTCGGCCTTGATCTGCTCGAGCGTCGGCGAGGTCGCGGGCGATTCACGCCGCAGCCGCTTCCGAGCACGGTCCTCGTGGGCCTGGGTGTAGTACCCCTTGAAGCGATCGAGGTCGCTCAGGTGCCGGGCGAACAGCGGGCCCGGATTCCCCGGGTCGTTCGCCTTGTCGAGCGCGTACTCGGCCGCGGTGAAGACCACGAAGACCCCGGCCTCACCGGGCGGGACGTGGCCTTCGCGCGCTGCCCGTTCGGCGATCTGCCGACAGCGAACGTCGTCGGTGAGGTCCGACTTCTGGATCCGACCCAACGCGGGTGGGGAGTCTGGGACCACACCACTCGAGGGCGACGAGCCCCCACCACCACCACCCGGCGGGTCGGCCGCCCGACCCGTGGTATGGTGGGGCTTGGCTTGGCTTGGCTTGGTATGGTTTGGTGGATGACCGGAGGTCGAGTTCTGGGCATCCGTACGGTTCTCCGTTTGGTTTCCCGTACGGTTCACCATATGGGGAGCCGGGGAGCTGTCTGGGTTTACGGATCCCCCGTCCTCGGCCTCCTCAGCTCCTGATTTCGCGCCCGATCCGGACACCTCGGGGGTCGGCTCCAGGAAGTCGATGCCCTTGTTTCGGAGGGTCGTACGCACCGAGTTGTCGGCGTGGTCCGACCAGTCGTGGACCATCATCCGGTGGACGGAGTCCGGGTCGACCCAGCCGGAATCGACGAGCGCGCCGACCAGCCCGTCCGGGTCGCCCTCCCACCCCACGCCGTCCGCGATCTCCTCGTTCGTCCACTTCCCGATGTCGCCCTGGGGGGCGAACTGCGCCGTGAAGTGGAAGAGCAGCTCGATCACTCCCACCGTCTCCGGGAAGGATGACTTTAGCCGGCGCTTCAGCTTCCGAGTCTTCGGGTGGTCTGGTGTTCCTCGCTTCACGAAGCCTCCTGAACGGCCGGGGTCGACCTCAGGAACTCGAGGGCCTGCCTGGCGCAGGATAGGTGGTCGGCGTAGATCTCCGAGCCCGTGAAGCGGAGGACGGGGCAGTAGACCTGCATCTCGCGATCCCGCTTCTTGTCTCTCCGAGCCTGCTCTTTGGTCCTATCGTGGAAGTCGTGCCCATCACACTCCACGACGATTTGCCGGACGGACTTCTCGTGGTCGCATACCCTCTGAAGAAAGAAGTCAGCTCGGTAGTTCAGGATCTCGAACTGCTGGAACACGAGAGTCCTGACGTAGTCCGGTCCACCCATTTCGTTTCCGTGCTCGAACTTGAGAACTTCCTCTTCTCCAGCGAGCGAGACAAGCCCGAGCGCAAACAGCTCCTCGATCGGGCTCTGGCACTTATGCATAGCCCACTCGCAGTCGACTACTGCTTGCCGCTCGAAGAGGTCTTCCCGCCTTCTCCCAAGTGCGTACTCGAAAGCCATATCGCGTCGGTCAGTCTTCGTCACCGGTCAGTCCCCCTTCACTCTGCGCAGAGAGAACAGGCCCTCGCACTCTGGGTGGTCGGCCATGAACTTCCGGGCGTAGTACGGCGGGTAGTGGTCGTTCAGCTTTAACTCGCCCGTGCGCCGGCGGGTCTGGACGCGCAACTCCCAGCGCATGCGCTCCCAGATCGTGCGGGCGCTGAAGCGCCGGTGCCCGGCCTCGACCACGTCGAAGGCGAACCGGCAGAACAGCTCGTATACGTGCGGGTTCGCAGCGTGGAAGCGCTCGAACGCGAACTCGACGTCGGACCGCGGAAGGCTCATCTGGCGCATGCCCGGGCCTCCCGTCCGAGTTCCTGGATCCGGTGGCTGAGGCGCCGGCTGAGCCTTGCGATCAGGCGATCGCGCGAGAATCCGCGACCGGTGGCAGAGAGCCCGGTCGGCAGGTGCTCGACCGTCATGGAGATCGCGCCGTTGCCCGGGTTCTTCGTCGACAGCACCCGGAGTTCGTCGTCCTGGATCATTCCGGCACCCACCCCTCCGGCAGGTCATCCTTGTGCAGCTCCCAGATATCGAACGCTGCCTCGAGTGTGTGCCGCGTGTCGGCGATGAAATCGCCGCTGCGGTCTCCCGGCGTCGGCTCGAAGATCCACTGCCCCCACCTTGAGAGAACGAGTCCTTCCGAACAGACAGCCCAAGTGTCGAGCTTGTCAGGATCGAGCGAGTAGCGGTTGACAATGCGAATGTCGCGCCCCCCGGGGCGCTTGCGAACCAGGCAGAACTGATCGGCGAGTTTCAGCCGATCCAAGGCTTCTGAGAGCTTCATTCCGGCACCGCCTCTCGCGTGGCGTAGATGGCGATGCACAGCGCGTCGAAGGTCTGCGGGGTCTGCTCCTCGACGTAGGCGTCGGCGGTGTCCCAGACGAACTGGAGGCGGTCGATGTCGCGGGCCTGCTGCTGGCGCTCGGTTGAAGAGGCCCAGAGCAGGACCCAGGCAAGGACTGAGGACGCCGCCACGGCGAAGAACGCGAACTCGAACGCGAAGGCGAGACTCCGAGGCATCGATAACGATGGGGACTTCACCCTCTCCTCGACTATCCTTCCGCACCTGTCCCACCGAAGTATCGAGTCAGCGCCGCTCTTCCTCACCATGCGATCACCGCCACTCCGAGCAGGATCGCGACCCACACGACCAGCATGACGGCCGACCACGCGAGCACGGCGCCAGGGTTCTCGCCACGGTCTTGGATCTTGAGGTAGTCGGGCTCACGGCTCATCGCGACGCCTCGCGATCCCGGAGGTTGTTCTTGATCCCGTCCACTCCGAGCGATCCCTCGTAGGTCGCGGTGGACTGACCGATCCGCGCGGGACGGTCGAGCAGCGCGCCGAACTCGGCGGTCTCGATCTCGGCGATCGCCGCAGCCTTGTCGGCGTCGAGGGGCAGCTTCTTCATCAGCCGGCGGAGGCAGGTCTTCTTCGCCATCTCACCCGGCCACTTCTTCCACGGGCTGGCGTCCTTGTGAGCCGACTTCGAGCAGCTTCGCGCCTGGTCGATCTCCGACTGAGGCATCCACTCGGTGATGCGCTCGCCGCTGGTCAGGTAGACGACCGCGATCGCGCCGGCAGGCTTGCCCCGCTCGAGCGACAAACCGTCGGCGACTTCGTGGACCCACTCGTCCTCGCGCTTGAAGAGCTTGTCGCCCTCGTAGACCACG
>BQJX01000020.1 GCA_021604925.1 Gemmatimonadota bacterium | reverse complement strand
CTTGACTCCTCCGGCCACGAGCTCTCTTCACAGACGTTTCCGTTCGGGGAGATCTCTTCGCCGCATCTGTTGATCTTGACCGCCTCCAAACCGATCGCCGGCGGCCTGCATACACTTCGGGTGGAGTCCGTGGACGCCGAGAGCGATCTTCCACCGCTCGTGTTCACCTTCGATGTCAACCCGGATTCGTAGCCCACAGCGTGCAGGCCTCCGCGCCCGCCGCGGCTGACCACGCGTCACACGCAATGCGAGTTTGTCAGGTGCACGAGTTGTTGGCGCTCGGCCTCTCTCTAGAGGTAGCCGGGACAGCACACCACGCCCGCCGTGCTCGCGCTCAAAGCGGGTTTCCGTCTGCAGGAATCGGTGGAATGACTGAGTACATGACCGCATCACTGTCGACGCCCAAGTACGAGCGCAAGACCCCCTCCTCCTGGAATCCGGCTGCCTCAAGCACCCGACGCGAGGGCACGTTCTCGGGCTCCGCAAGTGCCTCAAGCCTCCTGATGCTCGTGTGCTGCAGCGCCCAGTTCACCAGCAATCGCACTGCGCGCGTTGCGAAGCCACGCCTACGTGCACTCTCGATTACCCAGTAGCCAACGCCAGCAACATGCCTGCCTGCGGGAGGATGGCGGAACAGCAACACCAGTTGCCCGACCGCCCGATCGCAAGTCGCGTCGGTGATGGCCTGAGCCAACCCCGTGCCATTCGTCAAGTGCGCCCGACACCGCTCGATGAAGGCGCGTCCTTCAGCGTCCGAGTACGGCACGGGTACGCTGGTGCCACCAGGGATCACGGGATCTCGGCTGGCCTCCTCGATGCACTCCAAGTCGCTGAGCCCCCAACTCCGCAGTCGCACAATGCCATCACTCAGCGTGGGGGCCGGATACTCAACCCTCGAATCACCGACCGGCTGCATGCTAACCCTCCGTTGCCTAACGGCCCAAGGTCAACCTTCAGTCGCCCCATTCACGCTCCCGGCGCGACTGCCATTCTTGATTCGTCTGAGACAAAGCCACCAGCCTCGTGATGCATTTGGAGGGAATCCGCCCTCGAACCACGACCTCAATGGTATCGTCGTAACTTGAGAACACAGTACCTCCTAGTTCCCGGAACCGATTGATCGCTTTGCCCATTCCACTGGCGGAGGCAACTTCAATCCGGGTAACCAAGTTACAATCCTGAAGGGCGGAACTCTGGAGTATCTCTCTCACAGCCTTACGTTCATCAGAGTTGACCATGTAGCCCTCCGCACCGTTAGCGCCAGACAAGAATGAACGCAGCGCTCGGACTCGGATCGCCAAGATCAAGTCGACTGGCCACAAGCGCCGAGGAACAAAGAATACTACAGCAACAGGACGTGCCGAGTGGCCGTGCGTGCAATCCGGACTAAAAAGCCACTTCCACTGCTCTGCGATCGAGATCGGGTCGCTCTCAATAGTACGGTCACAATAGGGATCCTCCTGCCTGATGATCGATACGCGAGGCAGCTCGAGTAGCGGGACACAATAGACACCGCGACCATGGCATCCGTTGCCACTTGAGATGCCCGATTTGCGGATCCGAATCACAGAGCTGCGAGGTGCGAGGTGAACGAAGCGCATCACTATCCTCCAGCGCCGATCCGTCAGCTGCAATCGCTAGTTTGGATGGGCGATCGGTTCGAGTTCCGATCACTGCCCAAGGTGATCCACGGTGTCACGCCACGCACGCTCTCTCCATTGCGCCAACGACTCGAAGATCACCGCATCGGGTAACGGGGGCTGCTGACGACCACCGTACGTCAAATGCACCACCGCGACTCGCCCCGACCCATCAAGAAGTTCGAAGAGGCTGTCATCTCGGTCCTGGCGGTGGGCCACAGCTCTCGCCGGGACTCCGAACAGCTGGTGCCCCGACGATACTTCCAGTTCAAGTTGCCGAACTCTCGACGCCGCACGATCGGCGTCGAGAAACGCACCCCACGGTTCGACGAAGTTGCTCTTGTCGAACTCTAGCCGCGCACGTTCAATAAGCTTGGAGGAGAGGATCCCACCTGCCGCGTGAGCTTCTGGGACTCGGACACCGAGGTCGTGCAGTGCACGCCTGAACTCAGGCTCGATGTCGAACCTCGTCGGGCTCGGCTCACCTACGATTCTCATCCAGTGGAGAGACGAAGAGCCTCGCTTCAGCTCCCGGTCAGCGATAGAGACGACTTCGTCCACAGAGAGTTCGCCCACGGCCCACTGGGCTGCCAGGATCTCCCACTCGAGCATGCTAACCCTCCTAACACATCGTGATTGCGCTCCTCCGATCCGCACTACGGATACGTCTGCGGGTAGTCATCCAATTCCTCTTGTCAAACCGATCAGAGCATCGCTTTAGATCATTAGGAATGCTGCCTCCTGAACCCGAATGCCGTCCGCTTCTTTGCTATATGTGCGCTCGCCATCAAGGAGCGATAGGTCGATTCGATCGCCAGCCGTCGAGACGCGCACCGATTCGACTTCGTACGCCGCCGCCAGCTCGCGACTCTCTTGAGCTACAGTCGCGATCAGGCCAAGTTCTACGGAACCCCGAGTGGGGCCGACCACTACGGACAGCACGAGCCAATGGACCGAGGTTGAACCACCTTCAAGCTGCCGAAGCGCAAGTACCACGACTTCGTCGCCGCTGACATCTCCCAAAACCCACCTTGCCGCAAGGATCTCCCAGTCGAGCACGATTCTGCTCCTGTTGATGAGTTGTGTTCCAGCCGGCGACCGTTCGGCGGGACCTCGCTAGGCGCTCAGCTCATGCGCCGACCAGAACTCCCGGTCAGATCGGAAACAGCGCGTTCATACTCCCGCATGACGTAGGGTTCGAAGCAGCACAATTTGACCTCTCTTGGTCGGCGATTACAGCTCAAGAACCTAGCGACCTCGCGGACGGCAATCCGTGCCGCGTCTCGCACTGGGAATCGGTACGCGCCACAGCTGATAGCGGGGAAGGCGACGGTGTCGACAGGCAGATCTCGAGAAAGTTCCAGAGCTCTGCGATAGGTTCTCCGCAGCAACGCTGACTCTCCGCAACCCCCACCTGCCCAGACCGGGCCCACTGCGTGAATGATCCACCGAGCCTTCAGTCCATGGCCACCCGTGGCAACTGCGTTTCCTGCAGGGCAGCGACCAAGCCCTCTACACTCTTCAAGAAGCCCCGGCCCGGCAGCGGCATGAATTGCGCCATCGACACCGCCACCTCCGCAAAGCGCGGAGTTGGCCGCGTTCACGATCGCATCCACTTCCATGGTTGTGATGTCTGCCACTACTAGCGCCATTCGACTCAGCACCGTGTCCCCATATTCGTCGGCACATCGTCGGCGGCCGCCGCTCACAACTCGTCCAAACAGAGGAGAAAGCCAGTTCCCGGCGGGTGTGAAGCAGCGAAGGACTTGAGCGCGTTGAGGAAGCCGCATAGGTCAAATGGGTTGATGTCCACCGGTGGACGAGGCCATGCGCGGTGCTCACGCCATTCCACTGCTCTCAACTGCAGCTCTTCGCCTGACATCTCGACAAGTATCGCTAGATCCTTCCTCGAGATCCGCCATTTGGCCGGACAGTCCGACTCATCGAGGGCGAACAAGAAGCCAAAAGCGTCCACGCTGGGCACAGAGACCGTAGGGTATCGTTCGAGCTGATCATGATCCAAGAGGTCGAGAGTAGACTTGCCCATGTCCTCGCTCTTCGGCCAAGGGAGAATGGTCGCCGCAGACCGTGGCCGGTATCCTTCGGACCTGTTCACGAGTCCTCCAAATCACTCTAACACCTGACGGACGGTGTTGTGCTTCAGCCGGGGCCGCTGGCGGCGCCCTCGCCGCGCAGGCGGCCAGATTGACAGAAGCGATCCTTCGGCTGCAAGCGCTAGTTGGGCGCCTCGATCTTGCGCCTCTGTCCAGGGCGCAGCATTATGCCGAATGTAACGCGTGCCTCAACAGCGCTTCCATCCTTCAACGCGGGACGAAACGACCACTGCCGTACCGCGTCCACGACGACGTCGGTCATCCCTGGAAGGTCCGGATAGAGAACGCGTATCGAGTCTGCGCCACCCTGCACGTTGATCGTGGCACCGACGCCCACGCGCATGGCCCAGGGGGCGCTCGGGTGATAGGCACCCACCCACGAGACCACCTCGGGTGCCGTATCCCATGTTCCGCCAGCGAACCCGAGCCGCGGACGGACCTCTTCGTCCCGACTCGGAGCCTCCATTGCCGGCTTGGGGCCGCACGCACCCAATACAGCGGGCAATAGAGACAGAAGCAGAAGCAGTGAACTTTTCACTTTTCCCTCCCTTTGCGTGCCTGCGGTGTAGTGGCTCAGCCGCTGCCACTTCTGTCGGCTGCAACGGCTAGTTTGGTCGCCGGACAGACCGCTGGACCAGGCTGGGATCGTGTTCGAAACACCATCCGGTATGGCCTTCCGTATGCTGTCCGCCGGTTGCATCTTTTCACGACCACCGTCACCGAGTATGGATGCACCTGCACCTGCACCTGCACCTCTTGCGACCGTTCACCGAGAATTCACGACATGAACCCTCATCGCAGTCCTCGACCGATCGAAGCTGAAGACTGCGGCAGCGTCCGAGGCGGACTCAGGCGGTACGGACTGCTTTTCCAGCTGCGCCGCAAAAAACCTCCGGTAGTCTTCCTCGAGGACGCCAAGGACCCCACCATTCTGCCGACGAACTCCGCGCGTCAGACTGAACTCCACGTTTGCAATGTTCCCGCCCCTTGTCGACGCGAGAATTATGCCTAGCGCCCAGTAACCGTACCAGTCGTTGTTTCGGCTTGAGAGCCAATGGGCAAAGTTGTGGGCCGCGGACTTGAGTCTCCCATTCATCGCGGTCTATCGCTCTTTTCGTCGTCCGATCTCGCAGGTTCCGCTTCAAGAAGACTGTCGCTTCTGCCTGCCGAGCGTGACGACCTAGCACTCTGGCATTTCCGCTGCGGGGACCGCTTCAGCGGGGCACGAAAGGGACGTGCCGCCGAAGGATGAGTTCCCGCCCGACTACGATTAGGAACAGTATGCCTGCGGTTCCCGTCTGCAGCAAATGCTAGCTAGGTGCGAGGTGGAGGCCGTTTCGAACCTCATTCTCTTGAGGCTGGATTCTTTCTTCTCGGCTTACGGTCACACTCCCGCACGTGGCTCGACGCTCCTAGTGAAGCGCGCGCCATACTTCGTGGCGTCGCCCGAATCCATGCTGAGAGGGGGACCCTCATGAATCACCTTGTGCGCTCTGCTATCGCTGTGCTTGCAATTGTCGTCACGAGCGAGGCGCCCGCATCCAACGACTTTTCGTTCGACTACCGGTCCGGCGACCTTGTGACGGGCTACCTGCCGCGCAACTTCTTCAACGATCCGGTGATCGTGTCCGGAGAGATCGCGTACCTCGTCCATCGCCGGCGACTTGAGGTGATCGACCTCACAGACGTGGAGAATCCGTGCTCGATCGCTGAGTTAGACATCTCTCCATACATCAGCAATGGACCCAAGGCCGCGCTGAGGAACGGTATGCTTTTCCTGAGCGGCACAACGAACCGGGGCCCTGTCCAGAACGTAGTGGCCGTCGACATTTCCGATCCGCGAAGCCCACGCGTCTCCGCCGTCACCGCAGCGAGCCACCATGGAGAGTGTGTGTCCGTCGCCGCCAGCGGGGATCGTGTCTACACCGTCAACCGCGACGGAAGTGTTCAGGCGTTCCGGTTCACGGGACGACGACTCGTCCACTTGGCCACGCAGGCTGGCACTGGGTACGTCAGCGACGGCGCCGCCCACGGGGACTTTCTTTACCTGCTGGGCGCAACCGACGACTCCATCACGGTGGTCGACTTCTCCGACACCGGTTCGCCTGTGATCGTGCAGAGCGTTTCGCTTGAGTTCCAGTGGCACGGCGCCGCATGTCTGGACGTCGACGACACGTCTCTGGTCGTGGCGGGACCGGGAAAGGTGGTGGTCATGGATCTCGCGACGCCATCGAACCCCGTGCCGGTCGGTGAGTTGGACCTTGATTCACGCCCCTTGGACGTCTCCATTTACGGAGAGCAGGCGTTCGTCTCTCAGGACACCAATGGGCTGGGATCGATTGTCCTCGAGATCGATATTCGCGACTGCGCGAGTCCGCTCGTGAGGACTCATCCCTGGCCCCTTAGGGCGACTTCGATCCGAGGGACACCGTTCGGCTTCGTGGCCTTGGGCCACTGGGGACTCCACGCGGTGGCGACAGGCCTAGGTCAGAGCCCGCCCCTCATCAGCTACGAGACAGATCGTAGTCTTTGGGAACTCATCCCGAATCCGAAATCCGACTACGTGATCGACGTCGAATACGACCGCTGGATCGTCCACGACTTCAGTGTGCCCGGGCGCCCGCGCCTCGCAGGTACTTACCCAAAGCAGCCCGAGTCCGACCGCGGTCCCGTCGTGCGTGGCGACCGGGTTCTCACGCGATGGGGCCCGCTCGGTGGGGAGCTCTCACTGGTCGACATCCCGGGTGACGGAGAGCCTCGTGAGCTGTTTCGCATTCCGGCCGACTCGCTGAAGCCAGAAGGCGAACGCGTGTTCGCTCCACGAACGCCGGTCCTACTTGATGACTTTGCGATTGTGCACGGCATCGTGTGGGATTTCACGGGAGGTTGGCGGTGGGCGTGGGTGGGACTCGATATCCACGATGCGACGGCGCCTCGTTTTCTTGGCGAGCTGCTCACGACAATGCCTAGCCACGTGGTGGCTGGTGAGGGCAACCAACTACTATGGACCGACGGTGGCTTCCTTCATGTGGCAGAAATGGAACATGATGGCGTGCGGATCCTCGGATCAATGGCTGACTCGCTGGGAGTCCTGAGTTCCGTATCCGGCGACAGAGCCGTTCTCGTGGACGACACGCATGACGAGGACGGCTACAGCTCGCGGCGCGGGCACACCGTTCGATTGGTGGACGTCTCCGTCCCTTCGGATCCTGAACTCCTTGGCTCGGTCGATTGCCACTTTTTTCTTAGAGAGACGGCATACAGCGACGAAGTCGTGTACGCAAGTGGGGATGCGTCCACCGAGGTGCTCGATTTCCGATTCTCGCGTCCTCCACGACGGCTGGGCGCAATTCCAATCCGGAGTCGTCTCCTCACGTCGAATGCATTGATTGCCATCGAGGGACTGCTTCCCGTGCAGCGAGGGAGGACCCGGGAGTTCCCGGTATCGGAGCGGGGCCGAGACCACGCCATCATCGGCTCGTCGTCCCACGGGTTTCGAGTCCATCCGTTGCCGGTGAGGCGCCGCGCGAGTCTCGAGTTCACATTGCCCATCGCCGAACCGATTGTGCTCGAGCTCTATGATATCAGTGGGCGCCGCGTATCGCGTCAAGCACACGAACCGACGAACGGGACCTTAATCCCGTGGAGCGCTCTCGACGATGAAGGCCGCTCACTCCCGTCGGGTGTGTATTTTTTGCGGGCCACGGGCAGGAGTGTCGCGACCACGCAGAAGATCACCGTGATTCGCTGAGGCCCGCCATGTGTGCACGTTCCGGACTTCGCCGTTGCTGGCGTAAACCCACCCGCCGTATCCTGCGTGGATATCGGACAAGACTAGGAGGGCGTAGACCCATGTTGAGATCTTTGGTAGCACGGCTGACACGTGCGGCCGATCCTTGGCACGTACTGCTCGGCGCAGCACTCTGCCTGTTGGCAAGCGGCGACCTGGAAGCACAGCCACAGTCGAATGCTCCTGATGTGCTTGTCGAGAAGTCGCTGGAAGCGATGGAGACCGGCGACTTCGCGGCTGCGACTCAGGTGCTTGAGCGAGCGATCGAGATTTTGGCGGAGCGGGATGAACTCGATGGAGCGACCTCGGTCGGTGCGCACTTCCACCTAGCCAGTCTGTATTATCAGCGCGGAGACATCGAGAAGGCCGTCGACGTCGCAGCGAAGGCGTACTCAGCCGGATCTGTTGTGCACGCCGGCGAGCCGGCGGCCTTGGGTGCCGTGCTCCAAACCTACATCTATATGCTGGTTATGAGCGGAGCGACTCCAGGGGACATCGTTCCACTCGCGCAGGATCAGCTCGCGCTGCTGCAGGAAGCGCACGGCACCGAGAGTCCGGAGTTGGTTCCGGCGCTCGACAATCTGGCGAGTTTGAGCTTTCTGGCGGGGGAGGATCACGAGGCGACGGAGGCGTACTGTCGATCGCTGCTGCGGTTTTCTGCTACCGCAGAGACCGAGCATCCCGATGAGTTGATCCGCTGGGTCGAGATGTTCGCCAAGACACTTGAGCACCTCGGCCGGTATGAGGACGCCGCCAAGGAGTACGAGCGCGGACTTGAACTACGCGAAGAGCGGGCGCACGAAATGGGTCCCATGTATGCGAACGCCCTGCATGATCTTGGGTGGATTCGATGGCTTCAAGGGGACTACGAGGGAGCGGTGCCGCTCTTGCGACGAGCGCTTGAGGGGAGGATGGCATTTGAGGAAACCCCCCAGGAGCTTCTTAACGCGACACGCTGGACGCTGGCTTCGTGCTACCTCTCGCTGGGAGATGTGGATGAGGCAGATTCTCACTATCGCGAGGTGCACGCGTACCAGATGGCACAGGAGCAAGTCCATCCGTACGGAATGGCTGTCATGTACCGTGATTTAGCTACGATTGCCCGGGCACGGCAAAAGCCGACCGAGGCGCGAGAGCAGTCGGCAAAGGCGTTGGAATGGGCCAGAGAGGCGTGGCCAGAGCACGGCGAGGAGCTCGTGTTGTTCCTTTCCGACCAGATCGACGACATCAAGCAAGACGATCCGGCGGAGACGATTCCGCTCTACGAACAGATCTTGACGACGCTTGGCTCTTCAGGATTGGCCACGGCGCAGGTATTCGCGGCGTATGGTCACGATTACGCGGATGTCCTTGATGGACTGGGGAGGAGCAAGGACGCTCGCGTCGAGCGTGAACGAGCGCAGCAGGCCCTTGCGGCAGTTTCCAACCAAACAGGGACTCGGGCCATGGACGAACATTTTGCTGCAATGTTCTCGATCATGGCCGGACTATCGCGCGGTCGTGTGTCATCGCAACCGCAGGCAACGATTGATCCGTCCTACAGCGAGAACGCTCATCAACAAGCACTTGAGGCGTCGCGCGCGGCAGTGCGGGACTACAAGAATCAGATGGCGGGCCTGCTCGGAGCATACGGATTGCAGGAGGCACCGCCCGGCATGTTCCGTTGAACCAACATAGTGAAGAGCTTCACCAGGAAGGGTCCTCCGTGCACGAGTCACTTCCCATAGTGGTCCAGCGAATCGTCGCCCTAGACTCTCACGGTTCGACCGCGTTGGTGGCTATCGATGGACTGGGTGGTGCGGGCAAGACGACGTATGCGGCCGCTCTCATATGCGCACTTCAAGCCATCGGTCGGCGGGTTGAGGCCGTGCACTTCGATGACTTCTATTGGCCATCGAGTCAACGTCCCGCTGGCCGGGGATCGGAGTTGCCGGTCGGAGGGCACTTTGACTGGCGTCGCCTCCGCGACCAGGTTCTGACTCCACTTCGGAGCGGGCAGGCAGCAACCTATGATGTCTACGATTGGAACAGGGACGAGTTGGCGAGCACCGAGGAGATCGCCCCGGGAGCGATCGTCGTTGTGGAAGGTGTCAGTTGCAGCCGACGTGAGTTGGCGGCTCTCTACGACCTCCGCGTTTGGGTGGAGTGTCCGTACGACCTGAGGTTGGCTCGTGGGATCGAGAGAGACGGGGAGGGTTGCCGCGATCAGTGGGAGCTGGACTGGGCGCCTGCGGAGCAACGGTACATCGAAGAGCATCGGCCTCACGAAAACGCAGACGTGTATATCAGTGGGACCAAGTGAGGATTCTGCGTTTGGTTTCTCGCTGGAATGTACGGCGCGATGGGCAAGGCGCGAGTTCTTCGGGTAGCGGCCAACGGCGTGGGTTTCAGCTGCGAGCGGCGCGGATAGCGGAGGACCAGACGAAGCAACCCGCGCCAGCCGCGGAGCCCAATTCCGAGTTGCTCACAGTATGCGCCTCCGTTCGGCGCGGGCGTTGGCGTGATCACCGGCCTGCTGATCGGCCTGAGGGAATAGCGGCGTGTCAGCCTAACGGCGAAGCCCGGAGAGCTATGAGGCAACCTCGTATTGCCGCACCGCGGCCTCTAGAATTCTCGACGATAGGTCCTCAGCGGGCCCTTCTTCCCGAAAGGCCGTCAGTGCAGCCAAAGAGGTCCACATCTCGAAGATGTTGACTCGGTCGGGTTCGACGGGGTCGCCGGAGACCGCGAAATCCAAACACTCTGGATGAGCGCGAGCTGCCTCCACAGCTTCGAGCGACCCTTGCACGAACTCGTCCCGGGTTCCTGGCCGGCAGCGAATGGTTCCAGCAACGATGATCATCCGTGCACTCTCCATCGCGTTCTAGCGGATTGCGATTCCGCTGCACGGCCCGCCTGATGACAAGCGAAGCGTCCGACCAGGCAACCCGTGTCAGTAGCAATCGCTTGTTAGTGCGCGCCCCCTGGAGCCATCGACAGCAGTGCCTCTAGGTCCAACGCTCGGGTAAACATCTCAAGCGATCCGTCATCCGAGAGGGGCCACTCTTCCCGCGGTCGATCCCAGTACAGCTCCAGACCGTTGTCGTCCGGATCCCGCAGATAGAGAGCCTCACTAACACCGTGGTCGGCGGCTCCATCGAGAGGGACGCCCATCTCGATGAGCCTCCGGTACGCCACCGCCAGGGCTTCGCGGGTTGGATATAGGAAGGCCGCATGAAAGAGACCCGCGGCTCGACGGGGAGCAGGCCCCGCCCCTCGCGACTCCCACGTGTTGAGGCCGAGGTGGTGGTGGTACCCCCCGGCGGACAGAAACGCAGCGGAATCACCCATGCGCTGCATCACCTCAAGACCCAGCACGTCGCGGTAGAACGAAATCGCTCGTTCCAGATCTGACACCTTCAGGTGAACGTGGCCAACCACCACACCGGGGTTGATGGGCCAGGGTGGATCGGACATTGCCTCTCCCATGGGGCTGAGCCAGCGCGAGCACCGCGGAAACCAAGGATGCCGACGCTAGTCGGCGTCGTCCAGGCAGCGCAGCAACCGATCGTCTCCCAGTATGCGCCGCGGCGATCGTCGGCTGCAAACGTTCGTTAGGCCGCCCCCTCAGAAGTACGAACTTCCATGAGCATGACGCGCTCATCAGCGTCAGGCCCGAACTCTGCTGCCTGGAGCTGCGGTGCAGGCGAGAACCCAAGAGCGCGCAGCAACGCCATGGACCTATAGTTGGCGGCCTTGAGTACCGCTACGAAGGTTCGGGTCGCGTAGCTCGACCGTAGCTCTTCGAGCACGGCTGTGACCGCGCTGCCGCCGATGCCTTGGCGCCAGTGGCGGCTGTTCAGCTCATACGCCACTAGCGACGTGCCCGAAGCAAGCACTGTGGCTTGCACGTATCCGGCAAGTTCTCCGGCGGGCAGTCGAACGACCCAATTGAGCCACCGTTCCGCCCCATCGCGCGATTCGCGAGTCTCGAGCAGTCTGTACCGATTCGCCAACCATTCCTCGGACACAGGGGGCTCGTTCTCAAACTCGTAGATCGCCGGGTCGCTCAGCACGCGGAACATCTCGTGCGCGTGCTCGGCAACCAACGGTTCCAACGTGCAGAGCGAGGTAGAGATACTTCTCAAGGCGGCCTAACGGCATGGGTTTCAGACTGCGAGCACCGCGGACGGCGAAGACGAACATGACGAATGTCATCTCGCCGCAGAGCCCGACTCCGATCTTCTTCCAGTATGCGCCGCGGTGATCGTCTGCTGCAAACCCTAGTTAGCTGCCCCGCGATCAGGCAGCCGGTCGCCACTTCAACGAGAGCTTCTTGCGACTCCCCGCGCACTCACGAAGATAGAGGTTGATCAGGGTCTGGTACGGTATCCCTGTCTCCTCCGCCAGGTCCTTGAAGTACTCGATAGTCGGCTCATCCAGCCGAATCGTGATCTGGCGCTTCAACCGATTCGCATATGGATTCCGCTTGGCCTTCGAGAAATCGTATTCCTTTTTCATTTCACCCACCGGCGGCTGTACTGCCGCTGTTCCGCACGGGTCGCCTTCCGCGCGGATATGACCCGAATGACGCCATCCCCTTGCCGATAGCAGTGGCAGACGACCAACGTTCGCAGCGTGGCACTGAGGCCGAGGAGGACAAACCGGTCCTCTGACGAGGAATGCGCGGGATCCTCCAGTAGGAGCGCCCGTTCATCGGAGAACACCGATTCGGCCTCGGCAAACGAGACACCGTGCTTCCGGAGGTTGGCCGCCGCCTTCCTCTTGTCCCACTCAAACCGCAGCCCATCCATGGGGCCAATATAACTACACTGTAGGTATCAGTCAAGGGGGGCTGGTGCAGCCAACCGGCTCGGCGATCAGCGGCGCGACGAAGCCGTGTCCGCTGCATCGCCTTGTTGGGCAGCACCGCCTCGGAGTGCACCCTTTCCGAAGAGTAGGCAGGCGAGGATGAGTGCCGCCACTATCACGTTGACGATGGTTCCCTGGTCTCCGGGCTGCCCGTACAGCACGTACCCATTGATCGCACCGTCAATCACAAAGGCAACCGTGCATATGGTCCCGAAGAGCCAGAACGAACGCAGGCGGCGAAACACACCAACCGCCGCTACGATCAGGGCCAACCCCAACAGCAGCAGGAATGCCCCAACCATTGAAACAGCGGCGCCGCTGGCTTGTATATTCGGATCTGCTACGGCACCTTGAGTGAACAAGACAAGCCCGCCGGCTCCTCGGGCAAGCCCAAGCAAGGCCAAAAGAACACCACCGATGATCAGAAACCAATGCCTTTGCATCTCTTACTCACGCCTCCTCGTGTCTGCCCAACGGGTTTGCGGTTCGGCCGCGGGCGCATCTGGCGCCCTGGGTGCGCAAGCGGCCAGGGTGACAGAGGCGATCCGTCGGCTGCAACCGCTAGTTGGGCGTTGAGGGCCGCCCCTGGACAGGCCTGGCTCACAAATGCCCCATGTACCCTACGACCGCGAATCGCTCAACCTCGTCCACATACCCATCGAGAAGCGCCAGGCATGCGTCTAGATCTCGATACGCAAACGGACCGTCTGTGCGAAGTGACGAGTCTTGAAGGTCCGTTGGCATGACCACTCGTTCCCGAAGGGCGGTGAAGTCGTACGACTCCGCAAGAGGCTTGCACTCTGCCCGCGACATTGCCCGGCCGGTTCCATGACTGAGGGAGAACAGGGCCTCTTCTACCTTCTCTGTGGCCCGGACGAGGGCCACATCTCCGGCCATGTGCGAGGGCACAATATTCAGATCCCCTGGCTCCACGCGAACGGACCCTTTGCGGATGATGGCCCCCCCGTTCGGAAGCGCCTGGTAGGTGTTGTGCGGCAGATCCATGACCAACTCGACCGGACCCAACACACGCTCCACGGCGGCATGGACTGCCGACCGATTCTCGTGAGCCCAGGCGACAACTCGATCAAACTCTCGGTCAAACGCCTCGGGTTGATCCACCAAGTTGTCGACGTGACCCGACTCGGCACGGGAACCCGTGTGAATGAGTAGATGCACGTTGTCGCCACGATATGGAGCCAGCGCGTCGAGAAAGTGGTTCCCACCACCGAGATCGCCTAACTTACCCTTGTTCTTGCGCAGCTCGCTCGCTAGTGAATCCCACTCTGAGCGCGTCAGGTCTTCGGGCTCAAGCTGGCTGCGAAGTAAACGCATCCCGCATCCGCAGTCGCTGACCGCGAAGCGCCGCCAATCCGGCTGATGGGTGAGAACCGCGGTACCCGTGGGGAGGGGGGCCTTCCCCGGACAGGCGTCCGGAAGAAAGACCACCTTCTCAGCGGCCAGATTGTGCGGCAGCCAGGAATGCAGCCTACCAAGGGGTTCAGCCGATAGGTTCACGATCTCCATGGCGCGATCCTGCCCTTTTCGAGGGACGCTGCAGTGGAAGTCGCTCGGGCCACGAGCCTGTGACATACGCCCAACGGCATGGGTTTCAGCTGCGAGCACCGCGGAGGGCGAAGACGCCGATGAGGTTGTCCGCCGGGCGCGGAGCCCGATTCCGACCTCCATCCAGTATGCGCCGCGGTGATCGTCTGCTGCAAACCCTAGTTAGAACTCACATCTAGCTCGCCTTCTTGAGGGTCTGGACCTCAGAAGCCAGACGACGGCCTAGCCGGTCCTTCT
>BQJX01000019.1 GCA_021604925.1 Gemmatimonadota bacterium | reverse complement strand
CAGGTTCCCAACGGGAGCCGGAACGGGATCGAGTGGTGCCCGCGCGGGGTGGTCGGGCAGCGATCGGGGCGCGGCTACAGGTATCCCAGACCGCGCAGCTTCTCTTCCAGGTCCTTCTCTTCGTCTTCCGTGATGCCGTAGCGGTCGTCGCCGCCGTCGTCGAAGGCCTGGTACTTGGCGCCGCTTCCTCCTCCCTCGAAGAGGTCGGGGCGGAAGCGGCCGTCCATTCCTTCCGAGATCGGATAGCCCAGCAGGTGCAGCACGTTGGGCGCCACGTCGAAGATCTCCAGCCCCTCGACCTCGTCGCCCGCGGCGAGGCCCGGTCCCGCTCCGATGTAGAGGCCGTTTCTACGGTGCGTCCCGTTCGCCCAGTCCGGCTCCATGAAGACTTCGGGAACGTCGTAGTCCTGCATGAACGCCTCGAACGGCTGGTCCAGGAACTCCACGAAGACGTCCGGCAGCTGCTCCAGCTGCTTGCCCTGAAAGAGCTCCTCGCGACGCTTCACGATCGGCAGCAGCTTGGAGCCGTCCAGCGGACTTCGGAGGGCGTCGAGGCGCTGCATCAGATCCTTCACCACCGCTTCGTACTCCGCGCCGGGCTCCACGGAGCCGAACATGTCGCGACCCTTGAGATTCACGAAGAAACCGTTCGTGGGGAAGTAGTAGACCTGCGTCTTCTCCCAGTCGATGCCGCCGACGTGCGGGTTCAAGCGCTGCACGCGCTCCTCGACCTTGTCGCCCAGGCCCAGCGCCCGCCCCACGCTGGTCAACGTGGATCGGCGCACCCCCACCGCGTTCAACGCGCGCTTGAACGCGCGGCGATTGGATCCCGACGACGGGCTCTTCAGCGTGAGCAGCCCTTCGTCCGCCAGCCACTTGTTGAAGTAGACCGCGCGCTTGAGCGGACCGAATCCGTGGTCGGACACGACGATGAAGTTCGTGTCCTCGCCGGCCGCCTCCATGAGGTCGCCGATGTGCTCGTCCAACGTGACGAAGTAGTCGCGCACCGCCGCGGTCAACGAGTCGCGACGCACGGCTTCATCGTCATCGATCGCCATCACATGCTCGTGCAGGCAATGTTGCAGACGGTCCGTTCCCGTGAACACGGTCATGAAGAAATCCCAGGGCTTGGACTGCAGAAGCTTCACGCACAGTTCGGCCCGGGCCCGGGTCATCGCCTTCTGGTCCCGCACCAGATCGTGGCCGCGGTCCTTGTAGCCCTGCCACTCCAGATCGATCTTGTAGTCCGGTTGCAGCAACCGAAGTTCCGGCTGGAACTCCTTGGGATGCGTGAAATCGACGCCGTCGGGCGTGAGCATCCCGGCCACGAGAATGCCGTTCACCGGACGGATCGGATACGTGAGTGGAACGTTGACCACGAGGCACTTCGCGCCCTGGTCCCCGGCGATCTCCCACATCGTAGGCGTGGGGTAGCTGCTGCTGTTCACGACCTTGCGCGTGTACTCGCCGTCGGACGGGGCCGCAAACCCCACGATGCCGTGCGACCCGGGCTGCTGACCGGTCATGAAGGAGATCCACGCCGGGGCGGTGACCGGCGGATACGTCGACTGGAGAACCCCGATGCGCCCGCGCTTGGCCAGCTTGGCGAAGTTCGGGGTCAGCCCCTTCGCAATCCACCGCTGGTAGTAGGCGAAGTCGGCGCCGTCGACACCCAGAATGGCGACCTTTTGCCGCTGGGACATGCAGGAACTCCGGGTTGGGGGGTTCGAGCCAAGGAGGATACCATATGGGGACGGGCGAGTCAGCCGCGCCCGCGCCGGGGTAGTGCGTCAGCCGCCCGGGCGGAGGTCGCCCAGCGCGGCCTCGTCCACGGTCACGCCCACCTCGGCGATCCTCGCCTGGATCCACTCGTCGACCACGTTGCCGCCGCCCGGCTGGCGCCCCAGACTCTCGCGGAGGTCGTCGTCGGTCATCAGTCGCGCCGGCTCCCGGTCGATGCACGCGATCACGGCCCACGAGCCCACCAGCTCGTAGGGCCCGGAAACGGAACCGACGGGCTCGTCGAAGACCGCCTCCTCCACTCCGGGCACGTTCACGGATCCTCGCGTCAGGTCCATGAGATGGTATCCGCCCACCGCGGGCGTTTCGCTCAGCAGGAGTTGCTCCAGCCGGGGCAGCCCGCCGCCGGCGGCCCGAATCGCGGCCAGTTCGTGATCCGCCGCCGCGCGGGTCGGCAGATCGAAGCGCAGCACGCGCGCGCGCGGCTCCCGGTAGAAGAGATTCGGCTGGGATTCGCGAAGCGCCGCGATGAGCGAGTCCGTGGCCACGCTCTGTTCGCCGGCCTGCTCCAGATCGGCCACCGCCCACTGCACCATCCGATCCGCCTCCTGCGTGCGCAACTGCCGCTTCACCCAACGATCCGATTCGAGCCCGCGCCGCTTCGCCTCCCGGACGAGAAGTCGTCGCTCCACATGATCCGTCACCACCGCCCGGATCGCCGCCGCGAGACCGGACGAACGCGGTCGCTGGCCACGCGGGAGGCTGTTGATCAGCTCCGTATACTCGTTCTTGCGCAACGAGCCGCCCTTCCACTCCGCAATGAGGAAGTCGTCCTCGGACTCGAACTGCGGCAGGGCCCAGCCGGCATCGTTCTCGGTGGCCCCGGGTGCCAGGATCGCCCGACGCGTGTGCTCCGCGAGGCGCTGAATCGCGTCTTCATGGACGATCAGGTCCGACTCCGGCAGCAATCGATCCAGGACGGCGCCAATGCCCTCCGACTCCGCGCGCAAGCGCAGTCCGCGCAGGATTCGGGGGCGAAGCGTCTCGTACGGCTCCAGGTCCGCGGGGCGGCGGTCCACCACCTGCAGGACCCGCCACCAATTGCGGGAGGGCACCGGGCCGATCACCTGACCGGGCTCGGCGTCCTCCACCAGATCCGCAATCGGGTCGGGCATCGGCGACCAGCTCACCCAGGTGTCGAGACTCGCATCGCCCAGGAACTCCGGTAGATCACGAAGCGCGGCACCGTCCCCGAGCCTGGACACGACCTCGGAGGCTTCCCGTTCGTTGGGAAACAGGAGCCCCTGGACGTGATAGAGCGTGCGCATGCGCTCGTAGGCGAGAGCGACAGTGGTGGTGTCCAGCGCCACGCCGGCGCCTTCCAGCACGCGGAGCCGTCGGATCAGCGCATCGTCCCGCAGGCGCTCAAGCACGGGTTGGGCGTCGAGCTCGCCGCGCCCGATGAGGGCCGACGCGTGTTCCGCCAGCAGCGTTCGCTCCACCACGCGGTCGACAAAGCGGAGCCGCTCGGCCGGCGTGGCCAGCGGCGGGCGCTGCGACGCGTCGATCGCGCCGTGGATATCCCGAAGCGATCGCGCGGTGAAGGTGCGCGTCCCGATCGTGAGCACCGTCGGTTCGGCGAGGTCGTCACACGCGGAGAGCCACAACGTTGCCGCGAGACACGCGAGGAGAACGGAAGGAACGGCACGGAGACGGCTCACGCCGCGGAGATCCTTCCTTCCGATTTTCCGTCCGCCAGGTCGCGCAGCAACCGGCGCAGGAACACGCCGACCATCTTCTTGCGGTAGCCCACCGGGAGCGCCGTGTTCTTCTTCGGCTGGGCGTTCGCCTGCAGGTCGTCGGCGACTTCGTCCAGCACGTCGGCGATCGTCCGGCCCGCGCACGTGCCGGTGTAGTCCGCAAACTGCGGTACCACATCCACGGCGGTGGTGGCTGCGCGCAGTTCCGTGATCCGGGAACTGTCGTCCAGCTTCACGGCCGCCGCCACGCCCATCTCGGGATAGTCGATGGTGTCGCGGAGTCGCAGTTTCCGGTACCCGGCCCGCAGCGCGCGGGCGCCGTCGGGAAGCACGATCCCCACCACGAGTTCGTTCTCGCCCAGCACGTTCTTGGTGATTCCGTCCCCCTGGTAGAACTCGGAAACCGGAACCTCGCGGCGCCCGGTCGGCGAGGCGAGTTCCAGTACCGCGCCCAGGCAACCGAGAAGCGGCGCCAGATCGCCGGAGTACGCGGCGTAGCAGATCTCCTTCTGCGGGATCACCAGGCACTCATCCGATTCCGCCTTCATGCAGGAGCCCTTGGTCTCGCGCCAGAACGGAGTCTGGTTGAAGAAGTAGCAGCGCGTCTCCACCAGGAGGTTTCCGCCGATCGTTCCCTGATTGCGAATGAGCGGCGACGCCACGTGCGTGATCGCCTCGGCCAGTCCCGGCCAGTCCCGGCGCACGATCGGGTGGTCGGCCAACCCGCTGAGTCGTTCCATGGCGCCGATCCGCGTGGCGGAGACACCGCGCAACTCCGCCACTTCGTTCAGCGCGATCAGGTTCCCCTTGGCGTTCAGGCGGTTCTTGTAGTTCTGCATCAGGTCGGTGCCGCCGCCGATGAAGTCGGCGTCCGCGGCGTGCTCGGCGGCCAGCGCCAACGCCGCCTCGATCGAGTCGGGCCGATGCAGTTGAAAGGGAGAGAGAATCATCGGACGGACTCCTCGGGGGTGCGTTTTTTCCCGCTCGCGGTTCGGGCCGCGGCCCGCTCCTTCTTCTCGATGGCGTTGAGCACGCGATCCGGTGTCATGGGCAACTCGTAGAAGCGAACGCCCACGGCGTCCGTGACGGCGTTCGCCAGACTCGGCAGGATCGGGAGCAGCGGACCCTCGCCCGCCTCCTTGGCTCCGAACGGCCCTTCCGGATCGTTCGACTCCACGATGTGCACTTCCACGTCCGGCATCTCCAGGGCGCTGGGGATCTTGTAGTCCAGCAGGTTCGGGTTGGAGACGGTCATGCGGTTGTATCCGAACGACTCCATCATGGCCTGTCCCAGCCCCATGTGCAGGCAGCCTTCGATCTGCATCTCCACCGCGAGCGGGTTGAGCGCCTTGCCGCAGTCGTGCGCGGCCCAGACCTTCATCGGCTTGATGAAGCCGGTTTCGGGATCCACCTTGGTCTGCGTGACGTACGCCTGGAAACTGTAGGTGGGAGACAGCCCGGCCGCGGCGCCCTTGTGGTCGCCGCCCATTTTCGGCGCGTCGTGGTAGCAGCCCTTCGCGATGAGCGCGCCCTTGCCGGCGATCGCTTCCAGCACCGCATCCAGATAGTGCACGCGCACTTCCGGCTCCGGCAGGAACACGACTTCGCACTGGCGGGTGTCGAATCCCTCGGCGGGGCGGCCCGTCAATCGCGAGGCGGCCTGGCACAGCTTCTGGCGGATCACCTCGGCCGCGCGCGATGCGGCCAGACCGGCCATGAACGTGACCCGCGAACTGTAGCTGCCCAGGTCGATGGGATCCGTATCCGTGTCGCGCGCACACACGCGCACCCAGTCGATGGGCAACCCCAGCACTTCGGCCACGCACTGGGCCAGCATGGTGTCGGAGCCCTGGCCGATCTCCGCCGCGAGGCAGTGCACGGTCACGCCGCCGTCCATGTCGATCTTGAGATGCGCGGTGGACTGCGGCACCTTGTTCCAGTTGATGCGCAACGCGGAGCCGGAAATATAGAAGCCGCACGCAATGCCGATGCCCTCGCCGTAGGGAAGTCGTCCGCGCTTCTTGTCCCAGTCGGACGCCTCCACGACCCGTCGGATGCACTCGGCGGTGCCGTTGGACGTGATCCGGAATCCGTTCAGCGTGGTCGTGTTGGACGTGAGCAGGTTGCGGCGGCGGATCTCGGCCGGGTCCAGGCCGCACTTCTCCGCGAGCTCATCCACCAGGACCTCGAACGCGAAGCGCGAGTTCACGGCGCCGTGCCCGCGCATGGCCCCGCACGGTGCCTTGTTCGTGTACACGCGACGGCCACGGTAGCGGAAGTTCCCCAGGTCGTACGGACCGGCCGAGAGGACGCCATTGTAGTACGTGGTCACCACGCCGAAGCTTCCCCAGGCGCCGCCGTCGATCAGCGCATCCAGGTCCAGACCGGTGAGCTTGCCGTTCTCGTCGCACGCCACGGTGACGCTGGTCTTGGTGGGGTGACGGCCGTGATTCGTGAGGAAGACCTCTTCCCGGTCGAAGAGGATCTTGACCGGCCGCCCGGTCTTCCGCGACAGCAACGACGCGATCATCTCGTGCGGGAACGGATCCGACTTGCCGCCGAACGCGCCGCCCACCATGGGGCGCACCACCCGCACCTTGTGCATGGGCATTTCCATCACGGCCGACAGATCCCGGTGCAGATAGTGCGGCACCTGCGTGGCGGACCAGATGGTCAGACGACCGGTGGGCTCGAAGTGGGCGATCACGCAGTGCGGTTCCGTGAACGCGTGCGTGACTCCCACAAAGCGGAACTTGCCCGAGGCCACGTGCGCCGCCGCGGCGATGGCGGCATCCACGTCGCCGAAGTTCTGGTTCACTTCCTTGTGCAGGTTCGACGCGTGGCGGGTGTCGGGGTTGATCTTCAACCCGGGATCGATGTCCTCCAGCGAGTCCTCGGCCTTGTCGAAGACACGCAGCGGCTCGTAGCGCACGTCGATGGCGGCCATCGCGGCCATCGCGATCTCCTCGGTGTCCGCGGCCACGCCGGCCACGCAATCGCCGACGTACTTCACGCGGTCCACCGCCAGCGCCACTTCGTCCTTGGAGATGGGCAGCACTCCGAACTTGGCCATGTCGCCGCTGCCGGTCACGATCGCCTTCACGCCCGGCATCGCTTCGGCGCGCGACGTGTCGATCGACACGATCTTCGCGTGCGGCAGGGGCGAACGCAGGATCTTGCCGACCAGCATGCCCGGCATCTTGAGGTCATCCGTGTAGACCGCGGATCCCGTGACCTTGGAGGCGCCATCGATGAGCGGAACCCGCTGACCGACCCCTTGCGGCGAACGGACCACGCCCGACTCGGGAGCGCTCATCGACCGTTGCCGCCGGGCGAGCGGACCTTGTCGTACGGCCCGACCGGAGTGGGTACGCTCTCCTCGGGCGCCTTCGGGGTGACTTCGCCGCGGAGT
The DNA here is from genome assembly GCA_021604925.1 of Gemmatimonadota bacterium. GTDB lineage: Bacteria > ARS69 > ARS69 > ARS69 > ARS69 > BQJX01. The sequence goes on along the minus strand of BQJX01000019.1, from coordinate 7,564 downwards.
TCCGCCGCCGCCGTGCGCACCGAGTCCACGATCTTGTTGTAGCCGGTGCAGCGACACATGTTGCCGGAGATGGCCCGTCGGATCTCATCGTCCGAGGGGCTCGGGTTGCGATCCAGCAGCTCCGTCACCGTCATCACGAACCCGGGCGTGCAGAATCCGCACTGCGAACCGCCCTGCGTGGCAAAGGCGCGCTGCACCGGATGCAGGTCCGTACCCAGCGGCGCCACGTCTTCGATCGTTCGGATCTCGGCGCCTTCCGCGAGCAGCGTCAGCGTGAGGCAGGACAGCTGGGGCACACCGTCCATGTGAACGGTGCAGCAGCCGCAGGTGCCCATGTCGCAGCCGCGAGTGGTTCCGGTCAGACCAAGGTCATTGCGCAGGGTGTCCAGGAGGACGTCGTACGGGCGCACGGCGACCTCGCGCTCCGTCCCGTTGACGATCAGACGCACCATCTGACGCGGCGGCGCGGATCGGGCGTCGGGGAGCGGCTGCGGACCTTTCAACGGCTGACTCATGGCGATCCTTCCTGGGAAGTCGGGTCGACGCTGGGAGAAGATACCTGAAAGCGCGCAGCAGCGCGACCCGGGCGCGCGGGACTGGCGAGCCCCCCGACGTGCGAGAGGGCGAGGCCGAAGCGGTCAGACCGCTCGCGAGCAGTCGAAGAAGTCCTGGAGCGGCCCGTCGCCGAAGTAGGCACCGTTCCGCCCGAGTTGGCGCCAGCCAATGCCCAAGTCCGGAAGAACCTGAAGCAGGCACGGGAAGATCTCGCCGCCGGGACGCGCCAGTCCAAGCGACTCCGCGATCCTCAATTCCGGGTCCGCGACGAACGGATACGGAAACCCGCTGGCCTTGCGCGCCCGGCGGAGCGACTCCACGGGGCCCGGCGAGAGCACCAGGAAACGGACCCCGCACGCCTCCAGTTCCGGCAGCCGCTCCCGCAGGCGGACCAGCTGCTCCAGGCAGACCGGGCAATCGGGGCGCTTCAGGGTCACCAGGACGAGATTGTCCTCCCGGGCCATCTCGGCCACATCCAGCGCAACGCCGTCCAGATCCACGAGTTGGGCCGGGAGACGCCGTTCGGGCTCCGGAGCGGCCGGGGCGGGCGTGGCCGGATCCGGCGACACGGCCGGTCTTGGAGCGGCCGAAGCGGGCCCGAAGGCCCCCGACACGATGTAAACGAACGGCAAAACCCGGAGCACGCGGCGGAGAAGCCCTTGCATCGGCGGCCTCTTTCGGTCGTAATTGGGGAAGATCGTCCGGCGGCCACTCACCGCCCGGCGAGGTGCGAGTCCCGCTGGCTCGAGTGGACGCTTGAACGACCCCTAACTTGTTGATATACTGGACGCTAGAGATTTCGGTGAACAAAGTCAAGGGTACCCGGGTATCTAGTGAGACCGAATTCCGCGCGAGCCGTCACGGCGTTTGGCCGATCGCGTACGAGTAACGACGGACGAAACACCCACATCACCCCTGAAGGAGAGCCTGCTGATGAGAACCCACCGCCTGCTTCCGATCCTTGGCCTCGCCTTGGCCCTGCCCCTCTTCGTGGCTTCGCTCGCGTTCGCGTGCGACTCCGCCAAGGCCTCCGCGGCCACGGCGTCTTCTTCGCCGTCGTGTAGCAAGAGCGCGGATGCGGCCACGGCTTCGTCCGGCTCGCCGTCCTGCGCGTCCAAGAGCGCGAAGGCCGCCACGGCTTCGTCCTCGCCGTCCTGTGCGTCCAAGAGCGCGGATGCGGCCACGGCTTCGTCTTCGCCGTCCTGCGCGTCCAAGGGTGCGAAGGCCGCCACGGCTTCGTCCTCGCCGTCCTGCGCGTCCAAGAGCGCGGATGCGGCCACGGCTTCGTCCGGTGATGGCTGCTGCGCCAAGGGTGCCAAGGCTGCCACCGCGTCCGCCGGCTCCCCGTCCTGCAGCGCCAAGAGCGCGGATGCCGCAGTGGCGTCCTCGGGCGACAGCGCCTGCATGAAGGGCGCCTCGGCCGCCACGGCCGGTTCCAAGGAAGCCTGCGGTGCGGAGTGCGCCAAGGCCTGTTGCGCCGGCGCCGAAGCCGCCACCATCACCTACAGCGTGGCCGGCATGACGTGCATGGGCTGCGTGAACAAGGTGGAAGCGGCGGTTGCCGGTCTTGAGATCGAGGGACTGGAGAGCGTCACGGTCAACATGGAGGGTGGCAACGCCGTCCTGACCACGACCGGCCCGGTGGACGTCAAGGCCATCGAAGCGGCGATCACCGAGTCCGGCTTCAAGGCCGAGTTCGCCTCGGTCAAGAAGGCCGACACGAAGGCCGAAGCCACCAAGGAAGCCGAAGAGTCCGCCGCGACCAACTAGTTCGGTCGCTGGACTTCGGTCCGGTAGAATGTCGGGAGGGAGCCCATCGGCTCCCTCCTTTTTTTTCGGCCGCGGCGGTCGCGTCCGCCGGCTCCGCCCGGCGCGCCTCTGCCCGGCTCCATCCGGCGCGCCGCCGCGCCACGATGCCGCTCCACGGTCGCTCGCCGCGCCAAGTCGCCCGCGGCCCGGCCACCTCGCCGCCCCTTCGCCGTGCCTTCGCGGCGCCCATCCGCCGCCGCGTCCGGTTTTGTCATGCCTCCTCCGGTGCGCCGCGCTAGACTCCGGCCAACCATTCCCAGTCCACCGCGTGGAGGCGTTCCATGTCCGACGAGACCATTGCCAACCTCCTCAACGAAGAGCGTACGTTCCCGCCTTCGGACGCGTTCCGGGCGCAGGCGAACGTCTCGGACCCCGACATCTACGAACAGGGCCGGGACCTCGAGAAGTTCTGGGGCGACTACGCCGAGGGCTTTGAGTGGTTCCGGAAGTGGGACACGGTCCTGGAGTGGGATCCGCCGTTCGCGAAGTGGTTTCAGGGCGGCCAACTGAACATCACGGTCAACTGCATCGATCGGCACCTGAACGGCCCGAGACGCAACAAGGCGGCGTTCATCTGGGAAGGCGAGCCCGGCGACCAGCGCGTGCTGACCTTCGCCGATCTGCACCGCGAGGTGTGCCAGGCCGCGAACGCGCTGAAGAGCCTGGGCGTGAAGAAGGGGGACCGCGTCACGATCTACCTGGGCATGGTGCCGGAACTGCCCATCGCCATGCTCGCCTGTGCGCGGATCGGGGCGGCGCACTCGGTGATCTTCGGCGGGTTCAGCCCGGACGCGATCGCGGAACGCGTGCAGGACTCGGAGTCCAACCTGGTGATCACGGCCGACGGCGGCTGGCGCAAGGGTGGCGTGGTGCCGCTGAAAGCCAACACGGACGAGGCGCTCCGGAGTTGCCCCACCGTCAAGAACGTGATCGTGGTGCAGCGCGTGGGGTCGGCGGCCAACTGCAAGATGAAGGACGGCCGCGATCACTGGTGGCAGGACCTCGTCCGCGATCAGCCGCGGACCTGCCCTCCCGAGCCCATGGACTCCGAGGATCTCCTCTACATTCTCTACACGTCCGGCACCACCGGAAAGCCGAAGGGCATCGCGCACACGACCGCGGGCTATCTGATGGGAACCGCGCGCACGTTCGAGTGGGTCTTCGATGCGAAGGAAGACGACGTCTACTGGTGCACCGCGGACATCGGATGGGTCACGGGGCACAGCTACATCGTCTACGGACCGTTGGCCAACGGCGCCACCGGCGTGATGTACGAAGGCGCCCCCGATCATCCGCGCAGGGATCGGTTCTGGGACATCGTGGAGAAGTACCGCGTGTCGCTGTTCTACACCGCGCCCACCGCCATCCGCACGTTCATGCGCTGGGGTGACTCGTTCCCGAACGGACGGGATCTCTCGTCCCTGCGATTGCTGGGTTCGGTGGGCGAGCCGATCAATCCGGAGGCGTGGATGTGGTACCACCAGGTCATTGGCAAGGAGCGCTGTCCGATCGTGGATACCTGGTGGCAGACGGAGACCGGCGCCATCATGATCGCTCCGCTCCCCGGCCTGACCGTCGCCAAGCCCGGCTCGGCCACTCGACCCCTTCCCGGCGTGGACGCGGACGTGGTGGACCAGGACGGCAACAGCGTCCCGTTGGGTTCCGGGGGCTTCCTCGTGCTGCGCCAGCCGTGGCCGTCCATGCTGCGCACGATCTACGGGGATCCGCAGCGCTACCGCGACGTGTACTGGTCCCGCTTCGAGAACCTGTACTTTGCGGGCGACGGCTGCAAGCGCGACACCGACGGCGACTACTGGCTGCTGGGGCGCGTGGACGACGTGATGCTCGTGTCCGGACACAACATCAGCACCATGGAAGTGGAGTCCGCGCTGGTGGACCATCCGGCGGTGGCCGAGGCCGCGGTGGTGGGAAAGGCGCACGAGATCAAGGGGCAGGGCGTGGCCGCGTTCGTCACCCTGCGCTCCGGGCATGCCCTCAGCCACGACATGCGCGAGGAGTTGCGCGAGCACGTGGCCCGCAAGATCGGCGCCATCGCCCGTCCGGACGAGGTGTACTTTTCCGCGGAGCTCCCCAAGACGAGGAGCGGCAAGATCATGCGCCGCCTGCTGCGGGACATCGCCGACGGACGCGCGCTGGGCGACACCACCACCCTCGCGGACCCGAACGTGGTAAAGAAGCTCCGCGACCAGTACGAGAGCACGGAAGGTTGAGCGACGCGCCGGGGTCCCGCCGCAACATCTCCGGCGGCGCCCCCTGGGAGTCGATCGCGGGCTACTCCCGGGCGGTGCGCGTGGGCCCTCACGTCCACGTGGCCGGGACCACTGCCGTGGATGGAAACGGCGACCCGGTAGCGCCCGGCGACGTGGCGGTCCAGACCCGGCACGCGCTGGAGACCATCCGCCGGGCGCTGGAGTCCGCCGGCGCATCGCTGGGCGACGTGGTCCGCACGCGAATGTACGTGACCGACATGGATCGCTGGGAAGACGCCGCGCGGGTGCACGGTGAGTTCTTTGGCGACATTCGGCCCGCGTCGACGTTGGTGGAGGTGTCGAGACTGATCGATCCCGATCTGGTCATCGAGATCGAGGCGGACGCGTGGATCGAACGGCCCGAAGGGATCTGAACGTGGACGCGATCTCCAGGACAGCCGGCGACACCGTGATCGTGGTCCCCTGCTACAACGAGGCGGGCCGCCTGCAGCCCGAGGCGTTCCGTGCCTTCGCGGCCTCGAACGCGTCGGCGTCATTCCTCTTGGTGGACGACGGGAGCACCGACCGCACGCGGGAACTCCTGGACGCGTTGCACCGCGAGCGACCCGACCGCTTCGCCGTGCTTCCCCTGGCGAAGAACTTCGGCAAGGCGGAGGCGGTCCGGCGGGGCCTGCAGCTCGGGCTGGACGCGGGCAAGCGCTACGTGGGCTACTGGGACGCCGATCTCGCCACGCCGCTGGCGGCGATCGGCGCGTTCCGCGACACGATGGAGGCGCGACCGCACGTCGAGATGCTGCTGGGTTCCCGCGTGAAGCTGCTGGGGCGGCGGATCGATCGGCGGGCCGGCCGCCATTACCTGGGTCGGGTCTTTGCCACGGCCGCCTCCATGACGCTGCGCCTCGGCGTGTACGACACGCAGTGCGGTGCGAAGATGTTCCGCGCGTCCGAAACGATGCGGGGCGTGCTGGAGCAGCCGTTCGAATCCCGGTGGATCTTCGACGTGGAGCTGATCGCTCGGTTCCTGCAACGGCACGGCTGGCCGGACGGCCCCGCGGAACTGGACCCGATCCAGGAGCTTCCCCTGGAAACGTGGGTGGACGTGGGTGGCAGCAAGATCCGCCCCGCGGACTGGTTGTTCGCCGCGGTGGACCTGGCTCGCATCGCGGTTCGCTACCGGGCGCCTCTGGTGCCGCGCAACCGGGTGCGGTAATCTCCTCTCCCCCCGGACACAAGGAGATTCCGATGGCCCTGTGGTTGATCGGTACACATCACGGGACCACGATCCAGCACGAGGTCCAGGAACAAGAGGGTGGCGCCGGCCGCGGCTCCGACAACGAGCTCGTGCTGCCGAGCCAGACGGCCTCTCGGAACCACGCACGCTTCCACCGGGAAGGGGACGTGCTGTTTCTGGAAGACCTCGGCAGCCTGAACGGCACGCGCGTGAACGGAGAGGCCGTCACCGGGCACGCCACCGCCCGGCTTGGCGACACGGTCGAGTTCGGGAGCGTTCTGCTCACGGTGGCCGCCTCGGACGCGGAACCGTCCACCGCCATGCCGCCGCTCAGCGAGGACTCGAATCTCTCGCAGAGCATCCACCTCACGCGCGAAGAGATCACCGACAGCCATCGCGCGGCGGCGAGCGATCCGGAAGTCCTGAAGCTGCTGACCGATGCGGGGCAGCTGCTCGTCCTGCCCGAAGCCCCGGAAGCCGCCTTTGACCGGATCCTGGAGTTGGTGGAACGCGCGATTCCGGCGGAACGCATCCTCATCCTCATCAACGAAGGCGAGGGGCGCGATCCGGTCCAGCGCGCCGCGCGCGTGCGCGGGGATCGCGCGATCTCCCGGCTCATGCTCAGCCGCACCATGGTCAGTCTGGTGCTGGAAAAGGGAGGCGCGTTCCTCACCACGGACGCCATGTCGGACGAGCGCTTCATGAACCAGCAATCCATCATGGCGCAGGACCTGCACTCGGCCATGGCCGTGCCGTTGGTGCACCACGACGACACGCTGGGCCTGCTCTACGTGGATACGAGCAATCCGCTCACGAGCTACCAGGAGCGGGATCTCCGCGTGCTCACGCTGCTCGGCCAGATGATCGGCGCCAAGGTGGCCAACGCGAAGCTGCTCGAGATCGCGCGCGAGCAGGAGCGGATGCAGGAGGAACTGCGGACCGCGGACCGCATCCAGCAGCGGCTGCTTCCCCAGGAGTTGCCGGAAGTCGCGGGCTACGAGATCGTGGCGTTCCAACGTACGTGCGAAGCGGTGGGCGGCGACCTCTACGATGCGGCGATCGAGAACGAGCAGCTGCACTTCTGTCTGGGCGATGTGAGCGGCAAGGGAATCGGCGCGGCACTCCTCATGTCCGACGTACTCGCTTCCGTGCGAACGCTTCGCCCGTTCGGGGTTCCCGTGGACGATCTGGTCACGCGGCTGGACCGGCACGTCCTGCAGTGGACCAAGGCGGAGCACTACCTCACGCTGTTCCTGGCGGAACTGGACCCCCGGGCGCACCGGCTGTCGTACGTGAATGCCGGACATCCGCCGGCCTACCTGCTGTCCGGCGACGGCACGTACCAGGAACTCGGTTCCACCGGGATGCCGGTGGGGCTGGTCGATCTTCCCGACATGACCTTCGAAGCGGCGGTCTGTGACTTCCCGCCCGGCGCCACGCTCATCGTCTACTCGGACGGCGTCAGCGAAGCGGAGCGCGGCCCCGATCAGTTCGGCGACTCCCGCTTCCAGCAGCTCCTGCCGGAGTTCCGGGGCCTGGGCGCCGCCGAGTGCGTGCAGAAGATCGACGACGCGGTGAAACGGTACGTCGGGGACGCGCCCGCCACGGATGACGTGACGCTGGTGATCGTTCGCCGTCTCGACTCCGGCACCGGGCGTTGATTCACGATCTCGTCGGCGAGCTTCCGGAACTGCCGGATGCCCAGCTCGCGGGCCGCCTTCTCGACATCGCGGCGCGA
>BQJX01000018.1 GCA_021604925.1 Gemmatimonadota bacterium | reverse complement strand
GAACGGCGACATCCACGTCGGGCGGCTGATCGCGGCCATGCTGGGGACGGCGCTGGTGGGCGGCGGCGCCAGCGGACTGAACCAATGGTGGGAAGTGGCCCGGGACGCACGGATGAACCGCACCCGGTCCCGGCCGTTTCCGTCCGGTCGGATCTCCTCGCGCGCGGGCTTCGTCTTTGCCAGCGTGATCAGCGTGCTGGGCTGGACGCTGCTGCTGACCTGGGTGAATCCGATCACGGCCGCGCTCTCGTTCGCGTCGTGGGCCGTGTATCTCTTCGTCTACACGCCACTCAAGCCCCGGACCACCCTGAACACGCTGGTGGGAGCCGTGTCCGGAGCCATTCCCGCCGTGATGGGGTGGACCGCCGCCACCGGTCGCGTGGAGTCCGGAGCCGTGGTCCTGTTCGCCATCCTCTTTGTCTGGCAGATTCCGCACTTTCTCGCGATCGCCTGGATCTATCGCGAGGACTATGCCGGCGGCGGCTTTCAGATGCTCCCCGTGGTGGATCCCGAGGGCCGGGCCACGTTCCGGATCGTGGTGCTCTACTGCGTGGGGCTGATTCCGGTGGCCTGGACCGCCGCTCTCGTGGGGCTGGGTGGCTGGATCTATCTGGCCGGGTCCACGGTTCTGGGCCTGGTTCTGCTCTCCCAGGGCCTCCAGCTGTACCGGGCACGGTCCGTGGAGGCGGCCCGGGCCCTGTTCCTGGGGAGCATCGTGATGCTTCCGGCCCTGCTCCTGCTGCTGCTGCTGGACCCCACCCGACTCCCCGGCCTGCTCTTCCGCGGTTAACTCGCGGCTTCGGACGCCGATATTCAGGAGAGCGACCGGTCGCACATTGCGAGCCGTCGAAGACCAAGTCCTGGAGTCGGAATGTCCCCCACACCGCTCGGAATGCCGCCTTGGAGCTCCCCGGAGCGCACCCGGCCCGCTGCGCCGGGCTCACGCCGGGCATCGCCGGAGAACGCGCCGGAGGACGCGGTGGCGTCCGTGGAACGCATGGCCGAGCCCCGACGACCGCGGATCCTGGTCGTCGATGACACGGTGACGAATCGGCGGCTGCTGCAGGCGATCCTGAAGAAGAAGGACTACGAGATCCTGGAAGCTGCGGACGGGGACGCCGCGATCGAGCTCATTCACGCGACCCGCCCGGATCTCATCCTGCTGGACATCATGATGCCCAGGAAGGACGGCTACGAGGTCTGCCGCGAACTCCAGACGGATCCCGCCACGCGGGACATCCCCGTGATCTTCCTCTCGGCGAAGACGCTGGCCGAGGACCGGGTCAAGGGTCTGGAGATGGGCGCCGTGGACTACATCACCAAGCCGTACGATCGGGCCGAGATCCTGGCTCGCGTACACACGCACATCCACCTCCGCGCCCTCACCGAGTCGTTGGAGCTGGCCAATCGCGACCTGAGCCTCTACCGGGAGCGGGCCGAGGCGGACCTGAAGGCGGCCTCCGTGATTCAGCGGAGCCTGATCCCGAGCCAGGGTACGCTGGACCGGATCGCCCAGATCGATGTGGCGTGGTGGTTCTCCCCGTGCCAGAGCATCGGTGGGGACGTCTTCAACGTGGTGCGACTGGACGAGTACCACGTGGGGATCTACGTGATCGACGTGAGCGGGCACGGAGTTCCCTCGGCCATGGTCACGGTGTCGGTCTCCCAGCAACTGCATCCGCAGTCCGGAGTGCTGAAGGAGATCTCCCCGATGCTCGGAGCCTATCGGCTGCGGGAGCCGAGCGAGGTTCTGGAGCGGCTCGACGAGCAGTTCCCGCTGGAGCGATTCGGGAAGTACTTCACCATGGCCTACAGCGTCCTCGATCTGCGGGACGGCTCCCTGAAGTCCGCTCGGGCGGCGCACCCGCCCTCGTATCTGGTGCGGAAGCAGGGGGGAATCGAACGGATCGAGCCCGCCGGGACGCTGGTGGGATTGGGGGGGCTGGTGCCGTTCCAGACGGACGAACGACGACTGGAGCCGGGGGATCGACTCTTCTGCTACACCGACGGGATCGTGGAGTATCCGAATCCGGCCGGGGAACGCTTCGGCGACGCGCGTCTCCGGGAGGCGCTGCAGACCGAGGCCGGGGACTCGCTGGAGGATCTCTGCGCTTCGGTGCGATGGGCCGTGGAGAGCTTTTCGGGAGAGCTTCCTCCCGAGGATGACATCAGTCTGCTGGCGTTGGAGTACCGAGGCGCCGCGAACCCGGGGTAGTCCCCATGGTCCGCGGCGCCCGAAGCGCGGGCGCCCTAGCGACCCAGCGTGGCCACGTAGGCTGCCACATTCTGAACCATCTCGTCGGTCGCCAGCGTGGCGGACATGGCTCGCATCTGCGTTCCCGGGACGTCCTTGGGATTCGCGCCGCGGATGCCGTCCTTGAACTTGGTGAGCTGGGCGGCCACGTACCAATCGCTCTGCCCGATCAGCGACGGGGACTGAAGCGCGGCCATACCGGCGCCGTCCACGCCGTGGCACGCCACGCAAACCGCGTTGTAGTGCGCCTTCCCGGCCGCCACGTCGGCCTGCAGCGTCAGCGGAGGCATCGGTGCGCTCAGCGTCCCGATGTACTCGGCTACATCGTGCAGGGCCTGCTCGTCCGGAAGCGCCATGGCCATCGGTCGCATCTGGGCTCCCGTGATGTCGTTGGGATCCGCGCCGCGTAGCCCGGACCGGAACTTCTCCAGCTGCGCCACGAGGTACCAATCCTCCTGCTGGTGCAGGGCGGGCGAGTTCAGCTCCCGCTTGCCTTCGGCGTTCTCGCCGTGACAGACCACGCACGTGGTCGTGTACAGCTCCCGTCCGCGATCGATTCCGACTGGGCCGGCGGCCACCTGTCCGGCTCCGCCGCCGCCGGCGGCGTCCCCGGGCGCGGTTGCGGCCGTGATCTCCGGGGCGTACCCGGGGATCAGGTCTGCGTGGTACGCCTTCGTGTCCATCAAGGCAAAGCTGATGAAGAGCGCCACGAAGAGCAGCGCCGACACGAAGATGTAGGCGTTGATCCGCTTGTCCCACAGGAGGTGCATGAAGAACAGCGCCACGGCCGTGGACTTTACCACGGCAATCGCCATGGCCAGGATGATGTTCCCGGAGCCGAGATCGATCTTGGTGGCCAGGACCGTGACCCAGGTGAGAACGCAGAGCAGCGCCCACACCCCGATCAGGATCTTCAGCGGCACCGCGTGCACGTGCGTGGAGTGGCTGTCGGTAGTCATCACGTCCCTCTAGATCAGGTAGAGCAGCGGGAAGAGAAAGATCCAGATCATGTCGACGATGTGCCAGTACAGGCCCACCAGATCCACCGGTGTGTAGTACTCGGGGCTGTACTTGTTGCGGGCGGCATTGATCAGCAGCGCCGTGATCACGATCATGCCGGCAAGCACGTGGATTCCGTGCAGACCGGTCATGGCAAAGTAGATTCCAAAGAAGATGTGCGGGTTCGCCGGGGGAGTCACCGGGTCATTGGCGTGTCGCCCCTTCTTCTCGGCATGCGGCGTGGCCAGGCCGGCGGGCGCTTCGGCCGCGGGCTTCACCAGCGACTTCTCGGGCGTCTCCCAGGCGGCCTCGAACGGCGCGGCGTCTACGACCGGCGCGTGCGCCGCGTCCCCGGTCGGAGCGGCGGCGTGCCCCGCGTCGGCCATGCCGGCTTCCGTGCCGTGGCCCGCATCCGCAGGGCCCGCATCGGCGGAACCGGCTTCGGCGTGGCCCGCGTCCGCATGGCCCGCATCCGCACCGTGCTCTCCGTGCCCGACCTGAGCGCGGTAGTTGGTTCCCCACAGGAGGCCGTGCTCGAACTTGGCCGAGTACTCCACGTACTTGATGCCCATGAAGCCGAACGCGCACAGCAGCGTGAGGCTGAGCATGGTCATGAGGAGCGCCTTCTGTCCCAGCTGTGCCGCCCGCACGGCCCAGGCCATGGTCAGGCTGGAGCAGATCAGCACGATCGTGTTGATGCCGCCCATCTTGGCGTCCAGGAACTGCGATCCGTACGCGAACATCTCGGGGTAGTTGCCCCGGAAGATGGCATAGGCGCAGAACAGCCCGCCGAACATCAGCAGCTCGGTGGCCAGGAACAGCCACATGCCGAGCTTCCCCGACTCGTACTGCTGCGTCGAGTTCTCGAAGTGATGGGCCAGGTGCGGCGGGTGGGCCGCGTGCGAGGCCGCGTCAGCGTTCATCAAGCATTCTCCTTCCGGCGGTGCGACCCGGTCACGAGGGCAACGGCTCGTGATGGTAGCTGTCAGTGTCCGGATCGTAGATCACCCGGTCGAAATCGTACGGGTCGCCGACCTTGGGCGCGTCTCCGTCGAAATTGTAGTGCACGGGGGGCGATGCCGCCTCCCACTCCAGTGTGGCTCCGCCGCAGGGATTCATGGGGGCCTTCTTGCCGTTCGTCAGGGAACGGAGCAGGTAGCCCGCGGTGAGGAAGAATCCCGCCGCCATGATCACGGAGCCGGCGGTGGAGAGCACATGGTAGATCGCGAACTCGTCCGGGTAGGCCCAATAGCGGCGGGGCATGCCCAGGGAACCCATGATGAACTGGGTGAAGAACGTGAGGTTGAATCCCACGAACACCAGCAGCGTGGCGAACTGCGCGAGCTTCTCGTTGTACATGCGGCCGAACATCTTGGGCCACCAGTGGTGCAGCCCGCCCAGCAGCGCCATGACGGTGCCGCCGAACATGGTGTAGTGGAAGTGCGCGACCACGAAGTACGTGTCATGCAGGTGAATGTCCAGCGAGAGGGCGCCCAGGAAGACGCCGGTGAGCCCGCCGATGGAGAACACCCAGATGAAGATCAGCGCGTACCACATGGGCGTCTTGAGCTCGATGGAACCCTTGTACAGCGTGAACAGCCAGTTGAACACCTTGACCGCGGACGGGATGGCCACACTGAACGTGATGGCGCTGAACACCATGCTCACCAGCGAGGACTGGCCGCTGGTGAAGAGGTGGTGGCCCCAGACCAGGAATCCGAACAGGGCGATGGCGATACTGCTGTACGCGATGAAGTGGTAGCTGAAGATGTGCTTGTGGCTGTACGTCGCGATCAGCTCGCTGATGATGCCCATGGCCGGAAGAATCATGATGTAGACGGCAGGGTGGGAGTAGAACCAGAAGAAGTGCTGGAAGAGCACCGGATCCCCGCCAAGCGCCGCGTCGAAGATGCCCACGCCGAACGCCCGCTCCACCGTGAGCAGCAGCAGGGTGATGGCCAGCACCGGCGTGGCCAGGACCTGGATCACGGCGGTGGCGTACAGACCCCACAGGAAGAGGGGCATCTTGAACCAGCCCATCTCCTTGGGGCGGAGCTTGTGGATCGTGACGATGAAGTTCAGTCCCGTGAAGATCGAACTGAAGCCCAGGATGAACACGCCGAAGAGCGCCGGGATCACGCTGGTGGTGGTGGAGGAGCTGTACGGCGTGTAGAACGTCCAGCCCGTGTCCGGAGCGCTGATGAGGATGGACGAGACCAGGAAGATGGCACCCGCCACCCAGAAGTAGAAGCTGGCCAGGTTCAGCCGCGGGAACGCCACATCCTTGGCGCCCAGCATGATCGGCATGATGAAGTTGCCGAACGCCGCCGGAATGGCGGGAATGATGAACAGGAACACCATGATGGCGCCGTGCAGCGTAAAGGCCTGGTTGTACGAATCGGCGTCCATGAAGGTCCGGCCCGGCGTGAGGTGCTCAAACCGCACCAGCAGGGCAAAGATCCCGCCCATGAGAAACGCGGACAGCGTGGCGACCAGGTACATGACCCCGATGCGCTTGTGATCCAAGGTGAAGAGCCAGGACTTCAGGCCCTTGCTGCAGTTGAGATAGTTCTCCCCGTCGGGAGAACCGTGGGCGTCTCGGGGTCCGGCGCCGAGAGCTACATCCGCGGTCGTCATCTTTGCCTCCCGCTCCGGTTTATTTCAGGCTCTTGATGTATGCGATGGTGGCCGCGAGTTCGTCGTCGTCAAACCGTCCCTGGAAGGTCGGCATGACCGGATCGAATCCGACCACGACCTTCGCGGTGGGGTTGAGGATCGACTCACGGATGTAATTCTCGTCCATGACCGTCGAACTGCCGTCGGCAAACGCTCGCGTGTTCCCGAAGGAACCGCGGAACGACGGGCCGACTCCGACCGAGCCGTCCGTGCTGTGGCACTGCACGCAGCCCTTCTTCGTGTAGAGGATCTCGCCGGCTTCCGTGGGGGAGAGGCCCTCCATCCAGTTGGCGGCCGCCGCCAGCCAGCTGTCGAACTCGCCCGGCTCGTGCACGATCGCGGTGGCCAGCATGTTGGAGTGGCTGGTGCCGCAGTACTCCGTGCAGTAGATCGGGGACTGTCCCGTCTGCGTGGCCTCGAACCAGACCGTGGAGTACCGTCCCGGAACGATGTCGAACTTCACCCGGAAGTCCGGAACGAAGAAACTGTGGATCACGTCGCGCGAGGACATGATCAGCTTGACCGGCTTGCCGAGGGGCACGTGCAGGTTGGAGTCCTCGTAGCCGTTCGGATACGTGAACGTCCAGTTCCACTTTTCCGCCGTGACGCCGATCTCGTAGGCGCCCTGGGGGGCGACGCGCAGGTCCATGAACCCCCGGAACCCCACCACAAAGATCCAGAGCACGATGATCAGCGGCACCACGCTCCACACGACCTCCAGCGTGGTGTTGTGATGCGACGATTTCTCCGCCCGCGGGCGGGCGTCCGTGCGCCGGTACTTGACGATGAAGAACGCCGCCATGGCGACGATCAGGAGGAAGAAAAAGACGCAGATCCATAGGACGCCGTAGAACAGCGCGTCGACATCGGATGCAAACGTGGAGCGCTGCTCCGGCATCCAAAAAGTCTTTGCCGCACCGGCAAGCAAACTGGCCTGCCAACCGGACGCGCCTCCGAGAAAGGGAACCAAGGTCACGCTCCTAGTGTCACCGCACTCTTACGGCGGGATTCACGACGGACGTTCAAGGCAATGAACGAGCCCAGTGCGACAACGCACAAGGCCCCGAAGGCCCGCATCAGGTTCATGGCGGCCGGCCCGTAGCGACCGGCCGTGTGATCGTATGAAAAGCAGAAGAGGAGGATCTGGTCCGTGGCCGTTCCGATGCGGCCGTCCGAAGCCTCCACCAGCGACAGGCGAAGCGTCCGCGGATCGAACTGCACGCCGTAGAGGTAGCGGGAGAGCCGACCCTCGGGCGTGGCCAGGAAGATCGCCGTTGTGTGCTGGTACTCGCCGCTCATGTCGTCCAGGCGGTACCGGAAGCCCACCGCGTTGGCCAGGGCCGTGATGTTCTCCTGGGAACCCGTGAGGAAGTGCCAGCCCTGCGCGGCCTCCGGGCGACCCAGAACCTCCACGTAGCGCTCCCGCTTCTTCAGGGCCCCCGCCGCATCGTCCTCGGGATCGATGCTCACCGTGACCACCTCGAACTCCTGGCCGGGCGTCCAGTCCAGGTCCTGGAGCGACGCCGTGAAGCCGTCGAGGAACACATTGCACAGCATGGGACAGTCAAAGTAGACGAGGTTCAGAACCACCGGATGGCCGGCCCGGAAGAACGATCCCAGAGCGACTTCCTGGCCCGTCTCGTCCCGGAAGGTGAGTTCCAGGGGAAGCACCGCGTCCAGGTGCTCCTCGATGCCCACGTCGGTGAGCTCTTCGGGAGCCTTCTCCGTGAGTTGACCCCACGCCGCGCCGACGCTCAGCAGGACGCCCAGGGCGGCCACACGGGTCCCCCCGGCGATCGGCTCCAGCCAGTTCCGCGGTTCGTTCATTCCTGCCAACCTCTCCATACGGGCCAAACTTGCCGATTACGGATTCGTGACGAGACCGCCACCGTTCGCGAGTTCGGTGGCCACCAGCTCCATGGCGCGCTCCACCGGGATGGTCACCAGTCCCGCGCCCTGATCGGTCCACTCGTAGCGGTTCAGTAGCTGCCGCTGCGCCGTCTCGTGCTGGATCAACTCCTCGGAGGACTGCTGCACCACCTTCTCCGTCTCCACCTCGCTGACGACCCGGTCGAAGTACGCCTGCAGGGCCACAATGGCCGCCACGAGCACCACGGCGAAGACGGCACTCACGTAGGCCGTGGGAGGCGTGTTGGGGTCGTCGTGAATGGTTGCCATGCTGCCTCCCTAGAAGTTCTCGAACGCCAGCGACTCGTGGAGTCGTGGGTCGCGCTGCGGTACCAGCGAGCGGTTGCGAAGCCGCGTGGCCACCGAGGCCACAAAGAAACCGCCCACTCCGAGCATGGCCGTCAGGTCCATCAGGCTGAGCGGGATCACGCCCTCGCTCAGGTGCGGCATGGCCACGTAGTACAGGTCCGCATAGTGCATCAGGAGCATCCAAAACGCTCCCACGATCAGCGTTCCCTTGGCGCGCTTGGGAATTCGCGAGATCAGCGCCAGGAACGGCACGATGAAGTGCCCGAACAGGAGCAACCAGCTCAGGCTCTCCCACTGGCCGGTCTGGCGGCGCAGGAACCACACGGTCTCCTCGGGGATGTTCGCGTACCAGTAGAGCATGTACTGGCTGAACGCGATGTACGCCCAGAAGACGATGAACGCGAACACGAACTTGCCCATGTCGTGGTAGTGCTCCCTGGAGATGAGGCCGACGAGCCGCCCCGCCTTCTGCGTGAAGTACGACACGATCGGGAGGGTGGCGAAGAACGCCAGCGCGCTCCCGGCAAAGAAGTACACGCCGAACATGGTGCTGAACCAGTTCGGCTCCAGGCTCATGAGCAGATCCAGGCTGGCGAAGGTGAGCGTGATCGCGAACACGAACAGCCCCGGTGCCGATGCCGACTGCATCTTCACGGTGAGATTCGGGTCGCCGGAGGTGTCCTGCTCCACCGACTTCCGAAAAAACCACGAACCCATGAGGCTCCAGGCCCCGAAGTAGACGACCATCCGGATCAGGAAGAAGGTGGGGTTCAGGAAGCCCACCTTGCCGGCCATCAGGTGATCGTGGGCGAGCGCCTCCGAACTGGTCCACACGTACAGGAGATCCCGGCCCAGCGCGATGGGCACCAGGATCGGCAGCGCGAGCACCGCCATGAGCGGCGCGTTGGCCGCGATGGCCTCGGCGAAGCGGCGGAGGACCACGCTCCAACCCGCGCGCGTGACGTGCTGGATCAACGTGAAGAACAACGCTCCCAGCATGATGCTCAGGAAGAAGCAGAACGCGACCAGGTAGGAGTTCATGGCGCGGGCCTGTCCCTCCACGCCGCCCTGCATGCCGAGCAGGGCCGTGGCCACAAGGCCGAGCACGCCGATCGCTCCGGCGATTCGGGTGACCCGGTCACCGACCGGGCCGAGCGTGATCTGCTCGCCCGAAAGGTCGATCGCTCGATTCGGTGCGCTCACAGTGTCCTCCCGGTCATCGAAGGGTCCCTCGGACGTCTTCCGGCACATCCTCAAGCTCCGCCCGCTGACTGCGCTGCAGGGCCCGGATGTAGGCAACCACGGCCCAACGGTCCGCCACTTTGAGCTGCGAGCCGTAGGCCGGCATGTTCCGGATTCCGTTCGTGATGGTGTTGAAGAGGTGTCCGGCCGCTCGACCGCGGACCAGATCCGTGTGCAGGGAAGAGGGCGGCGTCCAGATGGCCAGGCCGCGATCCATGAGCAGCGTCCCGCGCTGCGCGATCATCCCCTGTCCGTTGCCCGACTGCCCGTGGCAGGGCGTGCAGTAGATCTCGTACCGGTCCTGCCCGCGCGCCACCAGCGCCTCCCAGGTGCCCACGCCGCTCAGCGCCGTCTCCGGGATGGCAGTGGCCCAGTCGTCGCCGGTCCGCCCGCGATACAGGTGGTCATCTTCCTGCAGCTGCCCGCGGGCCACGGTCCCCGGCGTCTGCGGGCGCATGGCGCGTCCGTCCGCGAACAGGGCGTTCTTGGTCTGCGGCAGGTACTTGGGTTGGTAGTCCATGTCCGGGATCAGGTTGATCCGCGGGGTCCGCTGCGTGTCGGCGCGCGCCCGATAGATCAGCGCGGCCGGAATCGAGGTGAGCATCACCACGAGAAGGAACGCCGGAATGAGCCAACGAGGCATGCGTCAGACCTCCATCTTCTCGAGGTGGGATCCGCCGAGACTCCGGAGGAACTCCCCGGTCTTGTCCTCTTCGCAGAGAGGATCCTCCGCCTCCACGCTCAGGAAGAAGCGATCCTGGGTAGCGCGACGAAACCGTTCACTCGAAAACACCGGGTGATGCCAGCGCGGGAAGCCGTTCAGGAGAATCATTCCCAGGAAGGCGCCGATGGCACTGAAGAGAATGGTCAGCTCGAAGGTGACCGGGATGGTGGCCGGAATGCTGAAGAACGGCTTGCCGGAGACGACGAACTGGTAGTTGTGCGCGTTCGTCCACCACTGCAGGCCCAGGCCGACGGCACAGCCCGTTACCCCCATGAGCATCACGATCCACGGCAGGGCCGTGCCGCGAAGGCCCATGGCGTGGTCCAACCCGTGGACGGGAAACGGCGTGTGCGTGTCCCAGCGCGTGAATCCCGCGTCGCGGACGCTGGTGGCCGCCACCATGATGTCGTGCGGCGTCTCGAATTCCACCAGGTAGCCGGCGAACTTCTTGGGGGCCTGATCGCTCATCCCACCACCTCCGCAATCTTCGGCTTGCTCGGCGCCATTCCGGCAGCGCTGCCGGTGCTGTGTCCATGGGCGTGTGCCTGCGGCATGATCGACTTGACCTCCGCCATGGCCACCATGGGCAGCCAGCGAATGAAGAGCAGGAAGAGCGTGAAGAACAGGCCGAAGCTACCGATCAGCGTGCAGACATCCACCCACGTGGGCCAGTACATGTCCCAGCTGGACGGCAGGAAGTCCGCCGACAGCGACGTGACCGTGATCACGAAGCGCTCGAACCACATTCCCACGTTCACGAAGAACGCGATGACCATCATGGCCGGCACCGACGTGCGGATCTTCTTGAACCAGTAGAGCTGCGGGCAGATCACGTTGCACGAGACCATGATCCAGTACGCCCACCAGTACGGGCCGAACGCGCGGCTCGCGAAGGCGAACGACTCGTAGGGGTTGCCGCCGTACCAGGCGATGAAGAACTCCATCCCGTACGCGTAGCCCACCATCGAGCCGGTCGCCAGGATGATCTTGTTCATGTTCTCCAGGTGACGCAGCGTGATGATCTCCTGCAGCCCGTAGATCTTCCGGGCGATGGCGGCCAGGAACACCACCATGGCGAAGCCGGAGAAGATGGCGCCCGCCACGAAGTAGGGCGGGAAGATCGTGGTGTGCCAGCCGGGAAGCTGCGACACGGCAAAGTCGAACGAAACCACCGAGTGCACCGAGAGCACCAGCGGCGTGGCGAGCGCGGCCAGGATCAGGTAGGCGCGCTCGTAGCGCGACCAGTGCCGATTGGAGCTGCGCCAGCCCAGCGCGAACACGCCGTAGACCGTCTCGCGGAGCTTGGTCTTGGCGCGATCCCGCAGCGTGGCAATGTCCGGAAGCAGACCCATGTACCAGAAGAGCAGCGACACGGTGAAGTACGTGCCGACGGCGAACACGTCCCAGAGGAGCGGGCTGCGGAAGTTGGGCCACATCCAGAGCTGCTGATCCGGGATGGGGAAGAGGAACCACACCATCCAGACCCGGCCCACGTGGATACCCGGGAAGACGAGCGCACAGATGACCGCGAAGATGGTCATGGCTTCGGCGAAGCGGTTGATGCCCGTGCGCCATTTCTGGCGGAACAGATACAGGATCGCCGAGATGAGCGTGCCCGCGTGCCCGATACCGACCCAGAACACGAAGTTGACGATCGCGAAACCCCAACCGACCGGGTTGTTCACTCCCCAGACGCCGACGCCCGTGTAGAAGAGGTACCCGATCAGAGCCAGCAGCATGGTCATGACGCTGGACGAGATCCCGAAGAGAACCCACCAGATCTTGGGCGTGCGCGTCATCTCGACCGCGCTGCACACCTTTTCCGTGATCGAAGCGAAATCGTTATCGCCCAGCACCAACGGCGGACGTTGAGTCACGTCCTCCGAGGTGTCGTTCAGGTGGGCCAGCGTCATCGTGGTCATTCATCAGCCTCGGTCGGAGTGGTTCTGCGGACGGGTTCCGGCGTGACCGTTCCCGGCGTGGCCGCCGGCGTCCTTGCCGTGCGTGCCGTTGCCGTGGGTCCCGTTGCCATGGGCAGCGTCGCCGGAGTTCGTGATCTTGGCCATGTAGTTGGTCCGTGGCTTCACGTTCAGCTCCGCAAGCATGGCGTACGCCCGCGGGTGGTCCTGGGTTTGGCGAACCCGGCTCTTGGGATCGTTCAGGTCGCCGAACGTGATCGCGTTCGTGGGACAGGTCTGCGCGCAGGCCGGCGTGATCTCGCCGTCCCGCACGGTGCGTCCCTCGTTGCCGGCCGGGATGGTGGCGCTCTTGATCCGCTGCACGCAGTAGGTGCACTTCTCCATGACGCCGCGCGACCGAACCGTGACGTTCGGGTTGTGCTGCATCTTGGGGGTCTCTGCGGCGTGCGCCTGGTTGTTGAAGTAATTGAATCGCCGGACCTTGTACGGGCAGTTGTTCGAACAGTAGCGGGTGCCCACGCAGCGGTTGTAGACCATGTCGTTCAGGCCTTCGTCGCTGTGGTTGGTGGCGGCCACCGGGCACACCTGCTCGCACGGCGCGTTCTCGCACTGGTGGCAGGTGACCGGCTGGTGCGCCACGGCCGGGGCCTCGCTGTCGTCCTTGAAGTACCGATCGATGCGGATCCAGTGCATCTCGCGTCCGCGGGCCACTTCGTCGCGGCCGGTGACGGGGATGTTGTTCTCCGCCTGGCACGCCACCACGCACGCGGAGCAGCCGTTGCAGGCCGCCAGGTCGATGGTCATGCCCCACTTGTAGCCCGTGTCGTAGTTGTGCTCTTCCCACAGCGACTTGAGCGGCGGGTGGTGCACGGCGTGCCGCGCGAACTCGGGGTGCTTCTGGTAGTGGTCCAGCGGAGCCTCGCGGAACAACTGGTGCATCCGCTCGGCCTGGCCCTGGATCAGCTTGCCGTTGTCCACGCCCTGGATCACATGGTGATCCTGGGTGGTCACGAGCTTGTGCTGGGCGCCGGTGGCCGCCACCTGGACTCCCCGCAGGAAGCTCATCTGAGCGGACGTGCGCAGCTGGTAGGCGTTGAACCCGATCGGCCGGTCGCCGGAATCGCGCTCGGCCATGCGCCCCTCGAAGTGGCGTCCGTAGCCCAGCGGCAGCGTGATCACGCCGAGCGGTTGGCCGGGCATGAGGTACACCGGCGCTTCCACCGTGCGACCTTCGTGCGTGAGGCTCACCACGTCGTTCATGGTGAGGCCCAGGTCGTGGGCCGTGGCCGGAGCCATCAGCGCCGCGTTGTCCCAGGTGAGCTTGGTCATGGGATCCGGAAGCTCTTGCAGCCAGGCGCTGCCGAAGTAGCGACCGTCCCAGACTTTCCCGTCCGGGCGGAAGTTGACCTCCATCGACTGGGCGGACACGTCCGAGTGCGCCGCTTCGGCCGCGGTGGGCTGCCAGTTGCGAAGCGCGAGGCCCGCCACCTCGGCGGAGGCACTGCCCGCGACAAAGCCGTCGTGGGTGGCGCGGCGCCAGGCCTTCAGGCTGGGCTGTCCGGCGGTGCGATGGAACGTGGCCCGGACCAGCTTCTCGCCCGGGACCGAGTGCCCGTCGAGGAGGGCGGCCAGCGTTTCCGCCGCCGTCCGGCCGTGGTAGAGCGGCGCGATCAGCGGCTGGGCCAGCGTGTGCGTGCCGTCCCAGCTGCGGGCGTCGTTCCAGGCTTCCAGCGCGTGCGCCTGCGGCAGGTGCCACTGGCACGCGCGGGACGTCTCGTTGCGGAACAGGGACAGATGGGCGCGACGAGCCACCTTGCCCAGCGCCGCCGCGAAGTCCAGATCCGCGGGAGCGTCGTAGATCGGGTTGCCGCCGAGAATGATCACCGTTTCCACCGCGCCGCCGTTCATGGCGGTGGCCAGGTCGCGCAGCGACTCGGTGTGGCCGGGGCGATCGCCCGCCGGATCCGGCGTGTAGGCGACCGTGCTTCCGGGAGCTCCCAGCGCCGTGTTCAGGGCGGCCACCAGCGCGTGCACGCCGGCCGGTTGGCCCGGGCCCGCCGTGATCAGCGCGTGTCCGCGAGCCGCGGCCAGTTCCCGCGCCATGCGCTCCACCTGCGGGAGGTGCTCCGCGTGAGCTCCGGCCTCTCGCAGCAGGGGCTGCAGACCTTCCAGGCCCGCCGGCAACGCGACGTGCTCCTTCAGCACCAACTGCGCCGCGAGCGCCCACGCGAAGTGAGCGATGGATCCCGCGGCGCGAGGCACGCGAACGTCGGCGTTGCTGCCGGTGAGGGAGAAGGCACTCTCCACCACGAAGAGCCGGCTCATGTGTCCGTCATCCGCGCGGCGGCCGAGGGCGAAGTCCTTCGCGTAGCGAACTGCGTTCGGGTGCGCAAAGAGGAAGTCGTCGTCCAGGCTCACGATCACGTTGGCCTGGTCCAGACGGTACTGCGGGCGCACCGGACGGCCGAACGCGAGCCGGCAGCCTGCCCGCTCGGTCTCGCGCGAGATCGGCTCCCAGGTGTGCCACGCGGCCTGCGGCATTTC
>BQJX01000017.1 GCA_021604925.1 Gemmatimonadota bacterium | reverse complement strand
CTCCCCTTCCGCCCGATACCGGGACAGCCACTTGTAGCCCGTCCGGGAGCTGATTCCCAGAGCTGCCGACGCTTCGGCTACGGACCAGCCTTCCCGCAGAACTCGCCCGATTAGAAGAGCTCTACTCGAAGGGGTCGTCTTGGCGTTAGGATGGAGATTCATTCGGGGGTGCCTCCGGAGTTTGGGTCTCTAGACAAGCCCCATTCTCTACGAGGTCCCCGAATGAACAACCTCCTTAGGAATCACAGCTAGCGACGCCCGGCCCCCCTCTTCACTACGAAGCTGGCCAGTACACGCGGACCAGCGGCAGCATCGCCCGCCCTTCGAAATCGAAGGCCTCATAGTGCTCGACGACAAGACGCGACAGATCATCGAGGTCGATCAGGGTGATCGGGACGGCCGATCGCTCCGCCTCATAGCGAGCTTCTCGGGAGAAGCCCCCGGTGCTGACGTAGAGGCCCCGGTCAGTCGGACGAAGCGCACCGAGGAAGCTTCGAACTTCCTGGGACCCCATCGAGGTCCGCCGCCGATGCTTGACCTCCGCCACAATCCTGGGCTCCTGCAGACCCAAGCCATCGGGCGAGGCGATGACATCGCGCCCTCGATCGGGACCGGCAGGGCTCACCCTCGCCTTGTACCCCATGGCGCGCAGGATCGTTGCCACGAGCACTTCCATCTCTTCGGGGGCCAGTCGCACGATCCGATCCTTGATGAACTCGTGGGAGCGTTCGAGTTCGTCGTACCGCAGCGCGGTGAGCTCTTCCCGCGACTCGCCCACATCCACGGTGTCGGGCACGGCCGCCGCGCCATTCATCGCCACCTCGATCTGATCGAGCACGCTCTGACCTGGCTCGAACACCGTCAGTGTTCCGCCGAGCGTGTTCTTGGCCTCGGTGGAGAGATCGTCCCGACTCACCCTGCCCAGCCACTTGATGGGGCGCTGTTGCTCGTGCTCGGGAATCTTCCCAGGCTCGTACTTGTACTCGCCGTTGACCTCGCCAAGCAGGTATTCGCGCTTCGACGGATCGTACGTGACAACCTTGTCACCCAGTTCCATCTCGCGCGCGAACTTCCAGATCATCGCCGCGATGTTCCCCACCGCACTGGGATGAGCCTCCTCGAGCCTGTCCCGGAGCCGCTCCTTGAGGTCGTCCACTGTGGTGGTACTCTCGACCTCGCCGACGTCGCCCCAACCGACCGCCACACACTGCTTCTGCTCAAAGTCCTCGATCAGAGCCCCACCGCGACCAGCGCGGACCATCCAGAATCGTGACACGGCCATCCTCCGGCGACAGGTTTCGATGCGGCGAGCCCGCCTCTTCTGTCCTCGTCATCGGATAGGTCATCGTGTCCATTGAGCCTGCACCGCCCGGAGGTCCAGATTGAGGTCTGGATGGGCTTTGAACTGCTCCGCGATCGCTGTGATGCCAGTTCACCGCCAGAGGCGTCGGTGGCGGGGCCCAAATGGACAACTCAGGATCCGCCCCTCTCACTCACCCACCAGCCCGCACCGCCATCGACGCCTCGCCTAGGTTCTCATCGAGGACATGCCAACGCTGGTGTCCATCTACTCCAACTCTAGATGGACCCTAGTGGGCCTCTGAGTAGATGCGAAGTGACGTCTACTCGCTCGACCTTACCTCGCTGAGCGAGGACCAGGCGATCCCCTTGCAGGTGCATGCGCACGTGCCAATAAAAGCGATCCGGCAGCTCAGTCTTGTTCAGATTCGGGAGCCACGCGGCAAAGGTCTCAAACGGCACCAGCACCAATCTAGATGCGGAGCCGCATCCAAATGCCACGTACGCGCTCTTCGCAGACTCCAGGAACTCCCGCTGGTGAGGATGGAAGGCGAACCAATACCCGATCGAACTACCTCGGGCATGCTCCTTGGACACGGCGCAGACGACAGCCGTGGTCCCATCGGGGCTGGAGAAGGAGGCCCTTGTCCGCTTCATCAACGGCGTCGTCAGGTGACCGGAAATTTCCGAGATACAGCTCGCATGGAATGAGACCGGCGTGAACTTCTTCTCTTCGCCCTCACCGGCGGATTCGTCGTCGGTGACCTCGACATCCCGTACATCCTCCGCGGCGCTGAAGAGCAGATCTACGATCTCATCGAGCTTCGTAAACTCACGGGGGATCAACACTTCGTGAATGCGTCGGATGATCTCCGGATCCTCCAAGTCCTCCTTGAGGGCCAGAAGGCGTTCGAGCGCTCGAACACTGATCAGTCTGATGTCCCAGGCATGTCGCGAGCCTCGGATTTGGGCCTCCAGGTCGCCCGTATCCTCCCTCCCCACGACGATGAGCGCAGACGACTGTTCCGAACTGAGGTTGTTGCGCCGGATGAGAGCACCGCGATAGTTGGCGACCGTGTCCAAGGCCATGCGATAGGCATCGGTGGTCTTGACCTCGACAACGATTGCGTGGCCGGGAAGTTCCCAGAGGCCGTCGAATCCAATCTCGCCTTTGATTCCTCTGTAGCGGCCGTGGGTCACTTTGAAGCCAAGCCTCTGGCCAATCTGGTTCACGACCTCTTGAAGTGCTAAACCAGAGTCCGTGAAGCTCGTCTCAAGACACTCCCTCGAGTAGCGGAGAAGATACTCGGTGGGAACAAGTCCCAGATAGGCGCGAAGCTCTCCGGACGCATCGCTGCCGTCCTGGAGGCGCCCGGACCCCGCAAACGCGATCAGCTGCTGGATGTTCTTGCCTTCCAGCTGCTCCCGCGTTTCGGCCCACAAGTCTACAAGACCCAAGATTCCCCTCCAAAGCCCGCTGGTCGAACGAACCCGCTGGCGCGAACCTCCGTTTGCACGATCGAAGCGCTAGCGTAGGCCGAGCTGAAAGAGGGGTTACGCCGCGAAAGAAGCGCCACCCCCCCTTACGCACCCACCGGCAACAACACAAACGCCGTAGCATTCATCTCAAAGGTCTTCCCGACAATCTCCTCGGCCTTCAACCCCTGACTCTCCCCCGCCAGATGCTCGGCATCCTCGGCGGCGATCTCCTTGGGGTAGAACGATCCCTGCACCAGCACGCGACGTCCGCCGGCATCCTTCGGGAATGCGTACTTCCCGCCGCAGCCACTGGCCCACCGGACCCAGATCGCCTCGTCGGCCACGCCTTCCGCAGCATCCCCGCCGGCCCCACCAGCCACCACCGCCCCATCCGCAATCGTCATCCAGCACCCGGCCGCCTGGCACACCTGCTCCGCGGTGGCCTCCACCAGGATGGTCTTCTCGAAGTACTGCTCGGGATGCGCGCGCACCGTGGCCAGCGCCACCGCCGGCTCCGTCACCGTGATGGGCTCGCCCAGCGCCTCGGCGCCATCGGGCAACTGGATCGCGGCACGCTCGGCTCCCGCGGCATCGGCACCCGCGCTTCCCGCGTCCCCAGCATCCACCACCCCATCGCCCGCGGCCCGCTCCACGTCCGCCTCACCACCACCCTGTCCACAACCACCGACCATCCACACCGCCACCAGCCCCACGCATCCCACCAACGCCCTTGCGCGTCTCATTCTCAACCTCCCTGTTCCTTCCGGACCTCGTAGCGGGCGCCCAGCATCATTCCCAGGGCCACCAGGCCAAACAGCGCCCCTACCAGCGTCATCTGGGCGGGACGCCCCCAGCCGACGTCCGCGCAACGAATCACGAATACGGCCGTGCCCGTCAGCAGCACCAGCAGCGTGGCGGGCACGGAGCTTTCGGTGTCCTTCCGGGTGGCCAGGACCCACAGCGCCAGCAGCCCCGCCCCCCAGACCATGCCGGCCTGCCAGTCCAGCACCCTCCAGTCCGTGGCCAGGGTGACCAGGATGGGCGCGCCCAGGCAGAACACCGCGGCCAGCTTCCGAAGTTGCCTCCCGGCGGCCTCGCCGACCAGGGGCACCGGATTGGCCGGCTTCAGAAAGACGATGGCCAGCAGCGGGATGAACGCAATGAGCGCATCCAGCCGCAGCGTCTCGGCGTACCCCTTCAGATCCGCAAACCACCCCTGCCAGGCGGCGGAGTACGTGTACACGAGATTGCGCATGGCCATGTAGCCGGAGAACTGCGTGGCCGCCACCAGCGGCGACGTGAGCCCCATGAACACCGCCGCCGACGTCCCCGTGATCAAGCCGCTGGCAAAGCTGTAGGTCAGCGCCGCCATCCAATAGTCACCCGGCGTGATGCCGGCCATGCCCTCGCTCCCGGTGAACCGAAGGGACAGCCAGATCGTGGGCAGCGTGGTCACCACGAACCAGGCGGCCAGCGCCTTGCGATGACCGATACGATCCGAGACGAACCCACCCACCACGCAACCCAGCGCCGCCAGTACCGTGGCCCAGGCGTTCACCGCGGCGATGTTGTTCTCGTCCATCCCCAGGTCCACCATCATGGTGGTGCCCAGTGCGAGCCCCAGCGCCAGCGCGCCAAACGGCATCAGCGCAAACACCACGCCGGCCACCGGACCGCGTCCGCTCAGGAAGAACCCGCGGATCAGATCCATGGCGTACTTGCCGAGACGGAAACCCAGCTTGGACAGCACGCCGATCCGCGCTCCCGTGTCGCTGAGCGCTTCGGGTGGCGGCTCGTTCAGCCGCAGGGTCACGGCCAGCAGAATCAGGATCAGCAGCCCCAGCACGTACGGATACGTGAGCCCGAACCCGAACGCCCCGGCAATCCACAGCGCGCCGGACCCGCCCAGGAACTGCCCCAGGTACGACGCGCCGAACATGAACCCGTTCGCGGTGCCCCGTTCGTGCGGGGGCAGCACCTGCACCGCCAGCGCATCGATGGCCACGTCCTGCACGGACGCAAAGATGTTGTGGACCACGATCAACGTGGTGAGCAGCGGCAGGTTGGCCCCCGGATCCACCACCCACACGAGCCCCAGCGTGAGCACCATGAAGATCTGGGACAGTGCGATCCAGAAGCGGCGCGCCCCGAACCGTGGCAGCCGCACCAGATCCACCAGCGGCGCCCACGCCCACTTGAAGCCCCACGGCGCGTAGAGCGACGCCGTGAACAGGCCGATCTCGGTGTTGCCGATCCCCTGCTGGCGCAGGTAGGTGGTCAGCGCCACCGCCGAGAACCCGAAGGGAATTCCCTCGGACAGATAAAGAAGCGAGAAGGCCGTGAGTCGGCCTCCTCGCGTTTTCAGGATTTCCTTCGGCAGCACTGCCGGGCGCCCGCTAGACCTTCGGGGCCGCGGCGATGACGTCCGCGGACGCCTCCGACCGGTAGGCCTCGAAGTTCTTCACAAAGAGCTCCGCCAGGTGCTTGGCCTTGGCGTCGTAGGCGGCCTTGTCGGCCCAGGTGTTGCGCGGCATCAGGATCTCGGACGGTACGCCCTGGCACGACTTGGGCACGGACAGCCCGAACACGGGGTCCGTCTCGTAGTCCACCTTGGCGAGATCGCCGCTGAGCGCCGCCGTGATCAGCGCGCGCGTGTACTGGATCGACATGCGCTTGCCCACGCCGTAGGGACCGCCGCTCCAGCCGGTGTTCACCAGCCAGACATCGGCGTCGTGCTTGTCCATCTGCTGTCCCAGCATGGTGGCGTAGCGCGTGGGATGCAGCGGCAGGAACGGCGACCCGAAGCACGCACTGAACGTGGCGGTGGGCTCGGTCACCCCGGCCTCCGTACCCGCCAGCTTGGCCGTGTACCCCGAGATGAAGTGGAACATGGCCTGCGCCTTGGACAGCTTGGCAATCGGAGGCAGCACGCCGAAGGCGTCCGCGGTCAGGAACATCACGTTGTCGGGATGGCCGCCGATTCCGGGGATCACGCAGTTGTCGATGTGCTCCACCGGATACGTGGTGCGCGTGTTCTCGGTGATGGAGCCGTCGTCGTAGTCCGGCTCGCGCGCGGCGTTCACCACCACGTTCTCCACGATCGATCCGAACTTGATCGCGCGGTAGATCTGCGGCTCCGCCTCTTCCGAGAGCTGGATCACCTTGGCGTAGCAGCCGCCCTCGAAGTTGAACACGCCGCGATCGCTCCAGCCGTGCTCATCGTCCCCAATGAGACGCCGGTTCGGATCCGCGGACAGCGTGGTCTTGCCCGTGCCCGACAGGCCGAAGAACAGCGCGGCGTCGCCGTCCTGCCCGATGTTCGCCGAGCAGTGCATGGGAAACACGCCGCGCTTGGGCAGCAGGTAGTTCATGACCGCAAAGATGGACTTCTTGATCTCGCCGCCGTACTGCGTTCCGCCGATGATCACGGTCTTCCGCTCCAGCGACAGGATCACGAACACGCCGGAGTTGGTGCCGTCGGTCTGGGGATTCGCGAGCATCTCGCCCGCGTTGATCACCGTGAACTCGGCGTGATGCGACTTGAGCTCCGCGGCGCTGGGACGCACGAACAGCGTCCGCGCAAACAGGCTGTGCCACGCCTTGGCCGTGATCACGCGCACCGGAAGTCGGTACTCCGGGTCCGCGCCGGCAAATCCGTCAAAGACGAACTGGTCGCCCGTGGCCATCTGGGCCAGCACCTTCTTGTACAGCGTGTCGAAGTGAGCTTCCGAGATGGGGACGTTCACCTTGCCCCACCAGATCTCATCGTGCACCTGGGGGGAGTCGACCACGAATCGGTCGTTCGGGGAGCGGCCGGTACGCTCACCGGTCGTCACGAGCAGGGCGCCGTTCGAAGCCAGCTGCCCTTCCCCACGAACGATCGACTGCTCGACGAGCTCCGGCGTGGAGAGGTTGCGGAAGACAGTGCCGCTGGTGGGAATCTCCAGGGGAGCGATCTGCGTGGACATGTTCGTTCCTCGTTCCGGGGTTCGATCGGCCCAGGGCGGGGCTCGACGCCCGCCATCGGCTCCGTCGACATTCACGAGCGACGGACCGTCGAAGTTACCCCAGCTCCGGCTCCAAAGAAAGGGCTCCCTGAGGGGTCTGAGGGCCCGCCCCCGGCGCGGGCCCGGCCTGGATTCGGCCGGGCCGCGCGGGGCCAATCGGGCTAGGCCGGAACCAGCTCCGGAGCTCCGTTGCCCACCGGATCGGAGTTCCAGCGGATCAGCGCCGGCCGGAAGGACGACGCCTGGTCGGCATGGTGGGGCAGCACGCGGACGGCAAATCCCCGGTGCCCGGTGCGCGGGCAGGGAACCTCGCCGGAGAACCAGAACGACCCGTTGTCGGCCGCTCCGTCCGTGACCATGGGGACCACCTCGGCGTGCTCGATCTCGCCCTCCGGGGAGATCTCCCCGTGGTAGAGCTGCACCTCCAGGTCCGCCGCCGCCAGACCGCCCATGTCCACGCGCGCCCGCACCGGCAGCACCTGGCCCACGGAACACTCCGCCACCGGCTCCGACTCGATCTCGGAAACCCGGACGTTGGGCCACGCCTCCGTCACGCGATGCTTCCAGGCGGCCAGGTCGCGGCCGCCCTTCCACGAATCCGCCGACAGGCGATGCGCGCGCGCGGCGGTGGGCAGGTAGAAGCGCTGGGCGTACTCGGCCACCATCCGGTTCGTGTTGAACACCGGCGCCAGGCCCCGAATCGCTTCGCGCATCATTCGGATCCAGCCGCGCGGCAAGCCGTCCCGACCCCGGTCGAAGAACAGCGGAATCACCTCGTGCTCCAGCAGGTCGTAGAGCGCGCCGGACTCGATCTGGTCCTGCGTCTCCTTGTCCGCGTACACCTCGCCGTTCCCGATCGACCAGCCCAGGTGCTCCTCCGCGGCTTCGTCCCACCAGCCGTCCAGCACGGACATGTTGATGGCGCCGTTCGCGCTGGCCTTCATGCCGCTGGTACCGCTGGCCTCCAGCGGCCGACGCGGATTGTTCAGCCACACGTCCACGCCCTGCACCAGATGCGCGGCCACATCCATGTCGTAGTCCTCCACGAACACGATGCGTCCGCGCACGCGCTCGTCCCGCGAGAACTGCACGATCTCCTGGATCAGCTTCTTGCCCGGCTCGTCCTTGGGATGCGACTTCCCGGCAATGATGAACTGCACCGGGCGCTTCGCATCGTTCAGGATGGCCAGCAGCCGGTCCACGTCGCGCAGGATGAGATTGCCGCGCTTGTACGGAGCGAACCGCCGCGCAAACCCGATCGTGAGCGCGTTCGCGTCCAGGACCTCGTTCACGTTCGCGATCTCCACGCTGGTCCCGTTGGTCAGCTCCAGGTGGGCGCGCATCCGGTCCCGCACGTAGGAAACCAGACGCTGACGCTGCACCTCGTGCGCGCGCCACAGCGCTTCGGCGGGGATCTTCTCCACCGCGTCCCACAGCGACGCCTCGTCCGGATCGCGCGACCAGCGTCGGCCGAGATGGCGATCGAACAGCTCGCGCATGCCGCGCGAGATCCACGTCTGCGTGTGGATGCCGTTGGTCACGGACTGGATGGGCACCTCGTCTTCCGGCACGCCCGGCCACAGGTGCTTCCACATCCCGCGGCTCACCTTGCCGTGCAGGCGGCTCACGCCGTTGGTCGCGTCCGCCGAGCGCAGCGCAAAGACGGCCATGTTGAACGGCCCTTCGCCCGGCACCTCGCGGCCCAGATCCATGAACTCCTCGGCGTCCTGATCGAACGTGGCCATCCAGTCCGGGAAGACGCGCGTCATCTGCTGCGTGGAGAACAGATCGATGGCCGCGTGCACCGGCGTGTGCGTGGTGAACACGGTGGACGCGCCCGACGCGGTCCGCGCCTCCTCGAACGTGAGACCGTCCCGCTCCATGAGGATGCGCATCCGCTCCAGCACCAGGAACGCGGAGTGGCCCTCGTTCATGTGGAACACGTCCGGCTCGCGGTCCAGCGCGTGCAACGCCCGCACCCCGCCGATGCCCAGCACGTACTCCTGCAGCAAACGCGTCTCCGAGTCGCCGCCGTACAGGTCCGCCGTGATCGTGCGGTACTCCTTGGGATTGCCCGGCACGTTCGTGTCCAGCAGCACCAGCGGCACGCGACCCACGTCGGCCTGCCACACCTTGACCAGCAGCGTGCGATCGTCCAGCGGCAGATGCAGCATCACTTCGCTGCCGTCGGCGGCCCGCGCGGGACGCAGCGGCAGGTTGTGGAAATCATTGGTGGGGTACTTCTCCTGCTGCCAGCCGTCGGAATTCAGGTACTGCTGGAAGTAGCCGCGCTGGTACAGCAGGCCCACGCCCGTGAGCGGCAGTCCGAGATCCGACGCGGCCTTGAGGTGGTCGCCCGCCAGCACGCCCAGCCCGCCCGAGTAGAGCGGCAGGCACGGCGACAGCCCGAACTCCGCGGAGAAGTACGCAATCCGCGACGACGGCCCGCGCGAGGCCTCGGACTTGTGGAACCAGGTGGTGTCGCTGGCCAGGTACTTGGAGAAGTCGTTGGACACGCGTTCCAGGTTGGACAGGAGCGCGTCGTCCTTGGCGCACTCCTCCAGCTTGACCTGCGAAATGCGGCCCAGGAACTGGACGGGGTTCTGCCCGCACTCGTCCCAGAGGTCCGCATCCATCATCTGGAAGAGATCGCCGGTCTCGGGATCCCAGCTGAAACGAAGATTCCAGGCGAGCTCGCGGAGCCGCTCCAGGGATTTGGGAAGCTGCGGGACCACGCTGAATGACTGATGGGGAAGCATGCGGCTCCTTTCCTACGGTGATTCCAAGACGGACGGTCCGCGCCCCCGGGGGGGCGATCCACCCCTCACTTGCGAAGTGGACGTCGAACCGAGTCGCATAGGCTAACACCCAGTTGGCTCAAGATCGACCGTTCTCGGCGTCTCCTACACCCCCAAATCGTCCCTCCCCGCGACGGAAATCGGCTCAGATTCGCTCCTGAGGCGGCCGAAAGAAGGGAAACGGGCCCCACCCACTCCGGCCCCCGCCTGCCCTTCCAAAGTGAGGAGCACCCCCCTTGTCGACGACGTCCCTGGCGGTTCAGCCGCTCCCCGTGCACGCGAGATCCGGATGTGGAACCCTGGAATCCCCCTGGACCGGCTGGGAGGACCAGCTGGAAGCGCCCTCGGCCTCCGGGCCCGTGGAGTTCACGTTCGAGGCCGGCTGCTGGGGCGTGTCGCGCCCGATCCGTCTGCACGGCGGCACCGTCCTGCGGCCCGACCCGACCGGCACCGGGCGACCGTGGTTCCTCCCGCTGGAGGAGATGGACGCCATCTTCCGGATCGACGGCGCGCACCTGGTCACGCTGACCGGGCTCTGCTTTCACGGCCGCGGCGGCAAGTCGCGGCACGGTCTGTTTGTCCGCGCGGGAACGCGCCTCCAGGTGGATGGCTGCCGCTTTGGCGACTTCGCCCACCCGGACGGCGCGGCGCTGCGCATCTGCGGCGAATCCGAGGACCGCTACGTGCGCGGCGTGGTCATCCAGTCGTGCCACTTCGTGAACGGCACGGTGGGGGTTCGTCTGGATTCGCACCTGTCCGACCTGCTCGTCACGGACAACCGCTTCGATGAGTTCCGCGGCCCGTGCGTGCAGGTGGATCCGCACGACCACTGGGTGGACTACGGCCTCATCTTCGTGAAGAACCGCGTGACCGCGAGCGGCAAGGACCGCGTGGGCCCCATGTTCCTGGTGGGACCCGGCGCCGAGGGAATCCGCATTGCCGACAACGATCTCAGCGGCCCGGACAGCTCCGATGCCCCGGCCCAGGAGGAATGGAGCGCCATCGAGGTGCGCGGGGGCGGTCCCCGCAGCCGACGTCGCGTGGAGGTGCTGTCCAACCGCCTCGTGGGCGTGGCCGGTCCGGCCGTGTCGGCGCGGCAGTGCGGCCCCGGCTTCCTGCTGGCCGGCAACCACATCACGGCGTGCGGCACGGCCGAGTCCGCCGCACTCGAGCTGACGGCGTGCCACGGCGTGCTGGTGGAAGACAACGAGATCGAGGAGCCGATCGGCGCCGCGATCCGAACGGTGGACTGTGCGGTCTCCCGCGTGAACGCGAACGAGATCCGCGGACTGGCCGAGAGCAATTCGCCGCGCGGCGGCGCCGGTGGCGTGGTGGTGAAGGGCCGCGGGACGCGTCGACTGCGGATCACCGACAATCGCATCTCCGGCCTGCGCGCTCCGGGCGTTCTGGTGGAGCGCGGCACCGGAATCCGCGTGGTCGGCAACGAAGTGCACGACTGCGGCGAGGGAATCCGCGTATCCGGCGGACGGAACCTCCTGGTGGTGGGGAACGACTGCCGCGACAACGGCGGTGGCGGCATCCGCGTGGACGAACCGGTGATCCGGGGCCTGGTGGCGCTGAACTATGCTATCCTGAACGGCCCCGTGGACCTGGAGGTTCTGGGTCAGCGAATCTCCTGTGACCGCAACAAAGTGGATCAGGCGGGAACGATTCCCGGGGAATCGCCCCTTGATCGTTCCGCGGACATGGTGTAAACACGGGCCGGGACTCAAGATGAGTACGGTTCCAGGATGAATTCTGTTCGAGAACGTTGTATGGTCGAACGGAAGGGCAGGCTCACCGGGCAATCGTAAGACGTCCGGTACAGGACTCTCGGTACAGGAACGGGACCATCGCACCGGTTCCGGATCGCCGAGCCCCTCGCCCCGTGAGCCGCTCACATGATCACCAGCGCCGGGCCTAGACGCCCTGGCACGGGTCTTCCAGTCTGATTTTCCATTCCCGGGTCCGCCGCTACGGCGAGTCGCGGGAAGGCCGGGCCTCGTCCCGAGGCCGAATCCACCGAACCGCGGTAGGGTCTACCCGCCGCAAGGAAAGCCCTTGAGCACATCCAACCCGAGCTATCGCTCACGGCGCCCGCGCAAGCGGCCGAGTTCCCCGGACGACGGGTCCAGCCCGCAGAAACCGTCCGGATCGTCCAACAACAAGAGCCGCTCCAAGGCGCGGCGGCCTCGCAGCCGGAACCGCGTGGACAGCGGCTACGACGCGCAGACCGGAGAGGCTCGCGACCCGAACTCGGCGAACTCCAAGGAGAAGCCGCGCGGCCGTCCCCGCGGAGAAGGCGGCCGGGGCGGACCTTCCAGGAACGGCGGGCGTTCCGGGGGCGGTGGCCAGCGCCGACGTCGATCGGGCGGTGCACGTCGCCAGAAGGTCCCCATCGGCGAGATTCCCGCGCTCAAGATGATCCAGCAGGGAATCAGCATCGATCCGTTCGAGCGCATCTGCCTGGAGACCACTTCGGAAGAAGTCACCACCCGCACCCTGGATCTGGTCACGCCGATCGGCCGCGGACAACGCTGCCTGATCGTGGCGCCTCCCATGGCCGGAAAGACCACCCTGCTCATCAAGATCGCAAACGCGGTCAGCAAGAACCATCCGGACATACGTTCCTTCGTGCTGCTCGTGGACGAGCGCCCCGAAGAGGTCACGCACTTCCGACGCAGCACGGACTCGGAAGTGCGCGCCGCCTCCAGCGACATGTCGGCGGGCGAGCACATCCAGGTGGCGGAGGCCTGCATCAACGAGGCGCTGGAGCACGTGCTCAAGGGCGAAGACGTGATCCTGCTCCTGGACTCCATCACGCGACTCGCCCGCGCCTACAACACCATGGCGGACTCGGGCGGACGCACGTTGTCCGGCGGTCTGGACTCGGGCACCATGCTGATTCCGCGACAGATCTTCGGCTCGGCGCGCAAGATCGAGGACGGCGGCAGCCTCACCATCGTGGCCACCGCGCTGGTGGACACGGGTTCGCGGATGGACGAAGTGATCTTTCAGGAGTTCAAGGGCACCGGCAACATGGAGCTGTTCCTGTCGCGCGATCTCTTCCAGAAGCGGATCTTCCCGTGTCTGGACATCGAGATGTCCGGCACGCGAAAAGAGGAAAAGCTCTGCTCGCCCGAGGACATGGCCCGCGTACACCTGCTGCGCCGGCACATGACCGCCATGAAACCGCACGAGGCCATGACGTTCATGCTGGAGCTGCTCTCGCGCTACCCGACCAACCGCGACCTGCTGGAGAGTCTGGTCACGCGCACGTAGCGCGGCCGGCCCACGCAGGGCTGTGCCGGCCCAACGCAGCGCTGTGCCGGCCAACGCAGGCTGTGCCGATCTCGAACCGCTAGCGGATCCTGACCAGCTTGCGCGTCTCCACCGTGGTTCCGGCCTGCAGTCGAACAAAGTAGATGCCCGGGGCCAGCTCGGCCCCGCTGCCGCTGCGACCGTACCAGTCCACCGTGTGTTCTCCCGCCCCGTAGGAACCCCGGGCCAGCACGTCCACCTCGCGACCACTCACGTCGAACAGGCGAAGGTCCACGAGCCCGGCCGACGCCATGCCGAAGCGGATGGCCGTGCCGGAGCGGAACGGGTTGGGCGCCAGCGACTCCAACCCGGTGCGGAACACCGTGGCCAGGATCGGATCCACGCCGACCGCCGGCGAGCCCACCGTGGCGGTGAGATCAAACACGAGATCATCCAACGCGGTGGCGCCGGGCAGATCCTGCTGGTCGCGCACGCTGAACGCGAGCGAGCCGTTGTACACGCCGTCCGCCGCGCCCACCGCGTCGAACGAGATGTCCCACGAACCCGGGGTGCCGCCGATCGTGGCCGGCGAGAACGACGGCAGGAAGAAGCGGACGTCGCCGGTGACCTGCGCCGAGTGCACGTCCATGAGCGCGGCAAACGCATCGTAGTCGAAGTTGTGCGCCTGGGCCGCCACGGTGAGCGTGTCGCCGGGAAGCACGGTGCCCAGGTCCAGGGACGCGAGCAGCAGGATCGAGTCCTCGTCCACGCTGGGCTGCGCGTGATTCAGCACGGTCCCGGTCAGGGTCACGCCGTCCGCCGGGTGGTCGGGATCATCCGTGTTCACGGTGAGGCTTCCGAACTGGGGACCGAACGAGCTCGTGTCCAGACCGATGGCGTGCAGCGCCGGCCCCACGCCCGCATCCAGTTCAAAGGTGCCGCCCGGCGCCGTGAATCCGGCGGGCACCGCGAACGAGTAGTCCAGCTCATCCGCAAGGCCAGGCGTGATGTTCTCGATCGCGAGATCCGCCTCCAGGGTTCCGCCCACGATCGCCGTGCCGATATCCAGCGACGCCACCATGAGCAGCGACGCCGGCATCTGGTACTCCACCACCACCGGCAGATGGTCCGACGCGTCGTGCAGCGCCTGCGCCACCGTCTGCGTGACCACCGTGAACGGCGCCACATTCAACGCGCCGTTGTAGTGCTGACCGTCCTGCCCCAGCGCATCGTACGTGGACTCGATCACATCGATGCCTTCGTCGTCCTGGTCCGCGGGCGACACCAGGATCATGTCGAAGCGATCGTCCATGCCGCCGTTGGCGCCGCCGCCGAACTGCGTCACGCGCGGCGACTGCGTGTGGATGTCCGCGTACGTGGGGTTGTTGTGCCAGTTGCCCACGCGCGAGATCGGATCCTGCACCACGCCGGCCGCCCCGTTCGCCACGTTGATCATGTACTGGAACGGCGACTCGGTGTGCGTGTAGATGTTGAAGTCCCCGGCCACGAGATAGCTGCCGCCGGCCGGGAACGTCTCCATGCGATTGCGCATGAGCGTGACTTCGGCCAGCCGCTTGGCCACATTGGCGGAGCCCGAGCTGGCCTTGAGGTGCACCACGTAGAGCCGCATCTCCGCCCCCGCCGAGGTGTGCGACGCGGGACGGATCGTCCACTCGTCGATGTCGCGGAGCGCCGTGCTGATCACGGTGTGTCCCGCGGTGTCCACGAGCGCGTGCCGGAAGTAGAGCGCGTTGTCCGTGTCCGTGCCGTTGACGAACGTGGCCGCCGACCACTCGCCGGGATTCACCACGTCCAGAACGTCCGTACGGAAGTTGTTCACGCCGGACTGCGACAGGATCTCCTGCACCATCAGCACGTCCGGCTGCAACTCGGTGAGCACGGTCCGGAACGCGGCGGTACGTCCGCTGGAGTAGTTCAGGATGTTGTAGGTGGCCACGCGCAGGGCCAGGGCCGGCGCGGCCGCCACCATCACCAGCAGGGCGACCAGGGCGGGGAAACGGACGAAGAACGGCATGGGCGACCTCTCGGAGCGTTTTCAGGGATGCGGACCCAGGGATGCGGAGCTACCTACCATTCTAGCACGGGAGCGGCGGGGCGGCCGTTTCTGCGGAGCGAGCGCGTCTGGGGGCTGGGAAGCTAGCCGGCCTGGGTCGCCGCCCAGGCCGCCCGGGCCCGCGACGACAGCTCCCGTCCCAGCGCCTGGCCGATCTCGCCGGACGCGGCCGCCA